>JBHJIY010000017.1:0-10539 GCA_050042985.1 Phormidesmis sp.
TTGGCAGACTGCCGAATACCCTGATTAGGCTTGGTTACAGTGGCAATACGAGACCCACTGAGACCTCGAATCACACCGTAGGTGACACCCAGAACTGTGCCAAAGGCTATACCAATCAGGCTAATGAATTGAAAGCACCCAGGTACCGCCAAACAGTAGGTAGGACTAAACGCGTAAACAAAGGCAACTTTAAGCGCCCAGCCAGTCAGCGGCCCTACGGTAAGACCAATGAGAAGAGAGCGCCCAGCCTTTTTCCAAGACCAGCGAAGCGTTTCAGCAGGAACGATGCGATAGAGCCCAAAAATTTGCACACAAAGCAGACCTCCGATAGCGAGCGCGAGGGGCAGCGCTTTGTGGCTAACCACATGCCAACCAACGGTCGTGGCGAAGAGTAAATAGCAGCCAAAGACAAGCACAATGTAAGCGCCTCTCTGCCATTTGGAGGTGAGCCAGTTTACCTGCATCCGCTCAATTAGGAACACGGTTTGCGAGGTATTGGTAAGATTTTTGGCGAGGGCTTGTAGCCATTTGAGGGTTTGCCGCTGCGTGTAAGGACTAGCGACATCTCGCCGCGCAAACATACGCTGGATATAGGCTGAGAAGAGTTGATGGGAGTAGTTTTCTCCCTGTTGCAGGGCAGGGATGTCGCTGGCGCTAAGGCCCTGGTAGGTAAGGGCCATAATGTTGAGGATGAGGGGCAATCTGGCCAGTTCAAATAGAGTCTGGCCATCTTGACCAGTTGGCTTGTCAGCGCTTTGATCTGATTGATCAGCTTGAGCGGCAGCGCTGCACTCTGGTTGATTGGCAGCGCTGCGCATTAGCAGCGATCGCAACCCAGTAAGTCCAGTTTCAGCCTGATCCAAATATTGCCAAATTTGCTCATCAGTCAGCGATCGCACATACACCGCACTCTGCAAACCCAGCTTCTGCTCTAGAGCATCGTAATCATTCATCCGGCAGCACACTACCAGCTCCGGGCCATAGTCCTGATGGAACTGATTGATCGCCACCGCACAGCTATCTTGGCGGTCGGGCCGTACCTCATCCAATCCATCAAGTAATAGCAATAGCTGCTGCTGTTCGACCCAGCTTTTACCGATGCTTTTAGGAATTTGGTACTTGCTATTGAGTTCGGCAACCAGCCACTGGTCGATAGTGCCACCGGTCCAGGAAGAGAGGTTAAAAATAGCTGGAATGCGCTGGGGCGATCGCATTTTAGGCGTTGTCTTGTGACCTATTTGCTGTTGGCTCAACAGGTCACGGGCAAGAGTGAGAAGAGTGGTTGTTTTGCCTGCACCCGGTTCGCCCAGGATTAGGAGCGATCGCCCTTCGCCCAGCTGTTGAAAAATATCGAATACGCGCGTACCCGCATCGAGCGGACGAGCCGGTTCAGCATTGGCTTCATAGCTGATATTCCATGGGAGAACAAGGGCCTGCGATCGCTCCTCCAATCCAAGGGTAAGCAGCACCTGACCATGCAAAGAATGCTCCAAAACACCCTCAATCCAAAAACGGTAAACCTTGTTCAGCAAGGCCTGTCGGTTCCGGATTTCCGTTTGAGACAGCGCAAGTTGGATATCAGAGTCCACCCCTCCCCGTGAGACAGGCATCTTGTCTGTTAAAACACCAGAAGAAAAAGCAGGCGCATCCGTACCGCCCGTCAACACCGTACGGTCCACCGGCAAAGTAGTCGCAGGAAAAGCATCAGGCGGAAAAACAGTCGCCTCTTCCGGCATGGTCGCCGCTTGCGGCCCAGACAAATTCTCAGACAAATTGCCAGCCAAATCCCCAGACAGATATCTTGAAAAAGCAGAAAGGGCAACTGTCGCATCCGCAAACCGATCAGCCGGGTGAGGCGCAGCCAGCCGCTGAATAAAACGCACAAGCACAGTCGTCGAGCCCAGCTCATCGAGCTGAAGGTCACCCGTACGAGAATCAACCGGCTGCTGCTGAGGCCTTTTACCCGTCAGCGCATAGAGCGCAATCATACCGGCAGCATACAAATCGCTCGCCAGGCAAGGCCGACCCGCCTGCTGCTCAGGAGCAATATAACCCGGAGAGCCAATAGCAACCGTATAGTTCGCAGAATTAGGTTCTAGGTTTTTCACAGCACCAAAGTCGATCAACACCAGCTGCCGATCAGTACTGCGCCGAATAAGATTGGCTGGCTTGAGATCGCGATGAATAACGCTGTGCTGATGCACAAAAGCCAGAATAGTGAGCAGGTCTTTGAGCAGGGATTGCGTGTATTGCTCACGAACCGCTGGGTCAGACGATGCACTCAGTAGAGGCCCAGCAAGCTCCGTAGCCAGGTCACTTCCAGGAATATATTCCTGCACAAGATAGAATTCGCCAGCTTGCTCGAAATGAGCCAAAAGCGTAGGGATATTAGGATGAGTACCCAGCTGGTAAAGCGTCTTAGCTTCTAAATCAAAAAGGCGCTGAGCGGTTTCAAGATTTTCGGGCGTGAGGTCTGTAGGGAGAAACTGCTTAATTACACAGTAAGGATTGCCAGGGAGGTAGCGATCGCACGCCAAAAAAGTTTGGCCAAACCCACCTTGGGCCAGCGGGCGAATAACTTGATAACGTTCTGCCAGAATCACAAGGTCTACTTAAAAGAGCTGCTTAATATGTGTGCTTCCACACATTTTCCGTAAATTCACACAAGGGAGCAAACTCTAAACGGCTATAAGGCTGTATAGTTGTAGTTTAGATAGAGCTTGCCGATCATAGGCCTGCTTATCTTATATTGAAACCTCGTGTTTAATAAGGTATTTAATAAGTGCGATTGTACGAATGCTTTTGCCTTTAGCCGCCGCTAGCTCATCTTGTAGCTAACCCGCTCTAGCCAAAGCTTCGTCCTGGGACTGGCCTCACATTGCGACAATTCCTCAAAAGATGACTTTTGTAGGACTCACAGGCAATTTTAAGGCTAACTTATCGCTCCAGTTAAGCCTGTTGGCTCGGCCACATATCCAATTGTAGAAATACATTTGAGTAAATTGCCCAGCCAATTCCTGTTGTAGACCTGACAAATCATTTATGGTGGCCTCCCTTTGCTGCACTTGGCAGCAACTCTTCGAATTTTTCCCTCATTCAATCCAAATTTGCAACTATCTAGCTTTACAAAAAAGCTCTCTTGCCAGGCCTTTTGTTTAGCAGCGGTTAAACGCGGCTATTAGGCTATTAGATTCTGGTGTGACGGTTAAAGTCATCCGACATCACAAGGAACTCCGACCTCCCCCTTCATAAGGAGGACCGAGGAGGAGCCCGATGCCTTGAACTTCAGCCGCTCCCCCTAACCCCCTTGTGAAGGGGGGACCGGAGTGCTTAGTTTATTTTCCGCTAAGAAAGCATTGGTTAGCGAAGGGTTCAACGCCTTCAACTCGTGCCAATATTTGATGCTATTTAGCGCGCACAGTTTTTTCATTACAGTTTTTTCATGACATAGATGCGTCTTTTGACGTAAACCGATCACCTGCCTTTCATAGCGCTGCTCAATATCTAGCTGCCCTACACAAGGTTCCAAGGTCGTCTCCCTATTTCTCTTTTACTTCCCTAGCCGTGCTAGGTCATTTGCTTAATGTCTGCTTCCCAATCCACCTTGCCTACCTTTAAAGACCTCTCCCTACCCAGCCCACTCCTACAAGCTTTAGATGACGCCGGGTACGAAACACCCACCCCTATCCAAGCGAAAACCATCCCCCCAATACTGGAGGGTAAAGACATCATCGGCCAAGCACAAACGGGCACAGGTAAAACCGCTGCTTTTGCCCTGCCCATACTGGCGCAGGTCGACACACGCAACAATCATCCACAGGCGCTGGTACTAGCCCCAACCCGTGAGTTGGCCCTGCAAGTAGCCGAAGCCTTTCAGGGCTATGCAGCGCACCTAGACGATTTTCATGTGCTGCCAATTTACGGCGGGCAAAGCTATCAGATTCAGCTAAAACAGCTGCGTCGAGCGGCCCATGTGGTAGTTGGCACACCAGGCCGAGTCATCGACCACATCAAACGTGGCACGCTCAAGCTCGACCATCTCAAATTTTTGGTGCTAGACGAAGCCGACGAAATGCTGCGTATGGGCTTTATCGACGACGTAGAATGGGTGATTTCTCAAACGCCTGAGAACCGCCAGGTCGCCCTATTCTCGGCGACAATGCCCAATGCCATTCGCAAAATCGCTCAGAAATATCTCGACAGCCCAGTCGAAATCTCAATTAAGAATCAGTCGCGAACAGCGGATACCATTCGTCAGCGCTTCTGGACGGTAAGCGGCTACCACAAACTAGATGCCCTCACCCGCATCCTAGAAGTAGAAGCCTTTGACGGCATGATTGTGTTTGTGCGCACAAAGCTAGCCACAGTAGATCTTTCTGAAAAGCTAGAGGCTAGAGGCTACAACACCGCGCCGCTCAGTGGAGATGTCCCGCAAAATCAGCGTGAGCGCACAGTGGAGCGACTAAAAAAGGGCAAGCTCGATATTTTGGTAGCCACAGACGTTGCAGCTAGAGGCCTAGACGTAGAGCGCATTAGCCACGTAATTAATTACGACATGCCTTACGATCCAGAAGCCTATGTGCACCGCATTGGTCGAACAGGCCGAGCCGGGCGTGAGGGCGAGGCAATCTTGTTTGTAACGCCGCGTGAAAAGCGGATGCTAAATTCCTTAGAGCGCTCTACCAAGCAAAAGATTGCGCAAATGGAAATGCCGTCTACCGAGGTAGTAAACAATCAGCGGATTGCTCGGTTCAAGCAAAAGATCACCGATACGCTGGCTCAAGAAGATTCCAAGTTCTTTGTCAATATATTGGAGCAGTATGAGCAGGAGCACGATGTACCTGCTATCGAAATTGCAGGGGCGTTAGCAAAGCTGATGCAAGGTGATGAGCCACTACTCCTCACAGAAAAGGCAAAGCCTAGCCGTAGAGATGCCGGAACGGGTGCAGGTCAAAATAGTGTGGGCATGGAGCGCTTCCGAGTAGAAGTGGGCAAGACTCACCAGGTAAAACCGGGCCATATTGTGGGTGCGATCGCTAACGAAACCGGCCTCGCCAACAAGTTCATTGGCCGCATCGCCATCTACGATGACTACAGCACAGTAGATCTTCCTGTGGGCATTCCCAAAGAAACATTTGATTTGCTGAAGCGCGTAGAGGTGCTAGGTCACCCCATGAACATTTCTAGCCTAGGCAAAACGCGCAACGACGGTGACTGGAAAAGCGGCAAACCCAAGCGCCAGCGCAATGGTCGTAGTGGTCCTCCATTTAAGAAAAGACGCCGTAAGGACGGTACAAATGTGGGACGTTCACCCAACGTTAAAGTGGGTCGTCCGGTAAAAGCAAACCGTTAGATCTACTAAAGAAGCTGGCTAGCAACATTCAAAATCCATTAAAAAGCCTCCCGAACAGATTGGTTCGGGAGGCTTTTTTCTCGGATTCAATTAACTGTTAATGCGAGCAATCGTCTAGAATCCCGCTTCGCGGAAAGACTGATAAGACTTATCTGGGTGGTACAGATGGCACTGGCTGGCAATAGACCACATGAACGGCAGTGTGAACTTGCGTTCGATGATATGCTCACCCCAATTTTCTTTTAGATTTGCATGGGCTTTGCGCAGGTTGTAAGAAGGAATGCCCGTCGAAACGTGGTGAGGGACATGCACGTTGATGTCATGACAAAGGAACTCAACCCAGCGAGGGTATGTACAGTGCACAGTACCCGCAAGCTGTGCGCTACCTGCGTTCCACTCAGTCTCAGGAGAGAACTGAATTTCGGGGATGGTGTGGTGCACGATGGTAAACGTACTCATCCAGAAGTGGTAACCCAGCCAAGGCATGAGCCAGAACTTCACAACGCCCCAGATGCCAGCTTTAGCAATCATGAGAGGGAAGAAAATAGCCGCAGCAACAATAACGAAGGACATGGAGAAAGCGGCTTTGGAGCGATCGCGTTGCTTAAAATTATCTAGATTAAAGTGCAGCAACGCCCAGTGACCAACAGAGCCCACCCACCAAAAGTAGCTGCGAATGCTGCGCTGAAGAAACTTCATCACAGGGCCGCACTCTTTGTACTCATCTACAGTAATTGGCCGCCATGCGTTGTCTTCTTCCATCTTGTTGGTATGCAAGTGGTGATGGTCGTGGAGCAAGCGCCAGCAATGGAAAGGATAAAAGAGTGGCAAAAAAGCCAAATGACCAACCAGATCATTCACCCAACGGCGCTTGGCGAAAGAGCGATGCCCCGCATCATGCCCAATCACAAAAAAACCGGTAAGCGCTGTACCGGTAAAGAACCATGTAAATGGGAGCAAAAACTGTGGCAGAAAAACAATGCCGCAGTAGCCAATGATGGTAGCCGTCACACTGATAGCAACGTGCTTCCAGGCTTTGGTCGAATCTTTTTCAAAGTAAGCCCGAGGGAGGCTCCGGATAATCTCTTTAAGCTGCAAGGGCGCATCTGTGGATGACGAGCTAGCAGTACTAAACCTTTCTATCGTGGCAGTCAAAAGTCAACACTCCGTGAAAATCAAATAAACACCCCTTCCGTTAAGCCTCTTCTGTAAAGCTCTGTAGCCTCGGCCTTAAAAATATGAGAAGAAATGCTTTAGAAACCTTAACATTTATACCATTTTGAGGTCGGTCAAAAGGCAGAAGCGTTTGTCAGTATGGTTTAGTAAACCCATCAAGCGCGGTTGTTTATCCGTTCGTCCCTGCATTTTTTGCCATAGGACCCTGCATTTTTTGCCATAGGATAGTAGCAACGCCTTATCTATTGCGCTAATGAGCCTGATCACTTTTCAATCTGTCTACAAAGATTTCGGCATCAAAGAGGTGCTGCGCGACGGCTCGTTTAGCATTGAGCCAGACGACAAGGTGGGCGTGATTGGCGTGAACGGTTCTGGAAAGTCCACGCTACTGAAGATGATGGGCGGCATAGAACCCATCGACAAAGGACAGCGACTAACAAAGTCGGGAGCGCGGCTGGTGTACTTGCCTCAGCAGCCCGATATCGATGAAGAACTCACGGTGCTCGATCAGGTATTTGCCGACTGTGGCGAGCAAATGCAGCTGGTACGAGAATACGAAGAGCTGTCGCACAAAATGTCTCACGCTGGCGGAAAAGAACTTGACCAGCTCATGAATCGCCTAGCCGTAGTTGGCGAACAAATGGAAACCTCTGGCGCTTGGGAGCTAGAGACAAACGCCAAAATCATTTTGAGCAAGCTAGGCATTGAAGACTTTGAAGCGCGAGTAGGCGATCTCTCTGGCGGCTACCGCAAGCGCATTGCACTAGCCACCGCCCTCATGAGCGATCCTGATCTGCTGCTAATGGACGAGCCCACCAACCATTTAGATGCTGAATCGGTGGAATGGCTGCAAGATTATTTAGGACAATTTCGTGGCGCGCTAGTGCTAATTACGCACGACCGCTATTTTCTAGACAATGTGACTAATCGCATCATCGAAATTGATCGCGCTGATCTATACACGTATACAGGCAACTACGCCTACTACTTAGAGAAAAAAGCAGACCAAGAGGCCTCAGCAGCCAGTTCTCAGCAGAAGTTCAAAGGAATGCTACGTCGGGAGTTGGCCTGGCTACGGCAGGGGCCAAAAGCACGAAGCACCAAGCAAAACGCGCGAATTCAGCGAATTGATGAGATGAAGGATAAAACCTTCAAAGAAGCTCAGGGCAAGGTCGATATCGATACGGCTGGACGGCGGATTGGGAAAAAGGTGATTGAGCTAGAGGGCGTGACAAAGGCGTTTGGAGATCGCACCCTCATCAACGACTTTACCTATGAATTTACGGCGAGCGATCGCATCGGCATCATCGGTGGCAACGGCGCAGGCAAATCCACCCTCATGAACATCATCACCGGCAAGCTAGAGCCAGACGCAGGCACCGTCGAAATCGGCCAAACCATCCACATCGGCTACTTTAACCAGCACTCCGAAGAACTCATCGAAGCGCGAGACGAAAATCAGCGAGTGATGGACTACCTCAAAGAGGAAGGCTCCTTTGTGGAAACCGCCGACGGCAGCCAAATCAGCGTTTCACAAATGCTAGAACGCTTTTTATTCACCAGCAATCAACAGTACACTCCCATTCACAAGCTCTCCGGTGGAGAAAAGCGCCGCTTATTTTTACTACGCGTACTGCTCAGCGCCCCCAACGTTCTTATCCTGGACGAGCCCACAAATGATCTAGACGTACAAACTCTCACCGTTCTAGAAGACTATCTAGAAAGCTTTACCGGCTGCGTCATCACCGTCTCACACGATCGCTACTTTCTCGATCGCACCGTAAAAAACATATTCGCATTAGAACCCGGTGGAAATATTCGCCGCTATCCCGGTAGCTATTCTATTTATTTAGAAACAAAGAAAAAAGAAGAAAACGCACGGAAAAAGTCTGCGCAGAAGACTGAAAACAACACGAAGGTTCAGAAAACAAACAGCAAGCCCAACAATTCTTCTAAGAAAGTTTCTAGCAAAGAGAAAAGAGAATATGCATCTCTTGAAGATAAAATTCCTCAGCTAGAAGAGAAGAAAAAAAAGCTGGAGAAACTGCTATACCCCACACCTCCCAGCGATTACGAAGAGCTGCAAAAGCTATCTGAAGAGATCGCTGCTATCTCGGCAGAAATTGATACAGCGACAGAAAGATGGATGGAACTAGCTGAACTAATTGCTTAGAAGTTTCAGTTCCTGGCCTTGCTCTTTTGACGAGCAAGGCCAGGCTTTCGTCCGACAATTTCCTATCTTGCCATATCCTACTTTTTGGGGTGAGCAGTTATACAAAGACTAAATACATGAGATTCTTCTTAGCCGCATATACAATCAGGATAGATGATAAAAGGCAAAATAGAACAAAAGGAAAAAGGAATCCTGCTTACTGTAAGTTAAGCCATTTTGATGGAAACACAGACCTGCTCGACATAATAGCTAATTTCCTCGAACAACTTAGAGCTAATCCTCTGAATAAAACATTCAAAAAGTACATGAAAACGGTAAAAGTAGAACGTGCTGGCAGGATGATTAGCGGCATTGTTGAAAGTGGCCCTTATGGACGCCTCAGTAATCTTCGTGATGTTGACACAGACTCTTTAACTTATAAGAAAAGAAGAGAAGATGCTGAAGTGCTTCCTTACTATTTTCTTTTCTACATTCCTGAAAACACAAATGAAGGAATTTTGCTGCTTCAGAGAACGGGTACATTCGGCATTAGAGTAAGCGTTGGAAACTTTTTATATCCTTACTTTACTAAGAACAATCGAGGTTTTTCTGTTGAATTGAATACACTAGTTATCGATGACCTAACCAGGCAGGCATTGATGTCAGGAGTGATAAAGAAGCTCCGGTGTGTAAAATACTGTGCACCTCTAGACAGAGTAGATGGACTAGATGAAGGACATAAAGAAGTTCCATCGCAGATGGAAGTTGTTATATCCGCCAATAGAATCCCTGTTGTCAACAGGATTCAAAAGCTATTTGACTCTGAATCAGACGTTGAAGTTAAGAATCTAGTAGAGTTACGAGATTTTGATTTTAATTACGATACTGTAAAAGTCGAGGTTGAGACTGACGGTAGTACTAAGACCTTTGACCTGGGAAGGTTACAAAAAGCTAGAACTTACTATGACGTGACAGACCTTGTAAAGGTCAACTCTAATGAACAACCAACTTACACGAGCATACAAAAAATAGCAAAAGATTTTTTAAACGAAATTATAAAAAAGATATATCCGTAGGTTTATGTTTTCAAAGATATCTGTTTACAGCATAATCAAGGATCATATTTCCACTTTAAAGAGTAATAGAACAGAAAAGGTATATATCCCCGATATCTTTTTATTTTTCGTGCTTCCTGCCTTTTGTTCTTATGCCCTAGTCTTTTTTGAGGTTCTTCTCAAGGATAGCCTAGCTAATGCCTTGACAACTTCTTTCTCGATATTTTCTGCATTGTTATTTAACTTACTTTTGCTGGTTTATGATATATCTGAAAAGGATTCAAACCTCAGCAATAAGAATTTACCTGACCTAGTTGCTCAGAAGCGACAGAACAGTAGAAGGAAGTTGCTCCAAGAAGTCTATATAAACGTCTCTTTTTCTATCTTGATTGCAACAGTAGCTGTCGTACTGCTCCTATTTTATTTTTTACTTGATACTATTGGGAACTCCAGTATTGTGTGTACTTTTACAAAAGTAGTTGCTTTTGGAGTTTACTATCTAGCGATCCAATTTCTTCTAACTCTATTTATGGTTTTGAAGCGAATATACAGGCTACTGTCGAAAGCCTTCGAGTAGTACATCAAAGCGCTACTCGAAGGCTTTCGATGTCTTCAAAAAATACAGAAGGTCTTCGTTGGAACTACACATGCCAAAGTCACGCCCTTATCAACCGTTAATATTTCGTGGGCTCCATGCGCTCAACGGAGTTGCTGTTCTTTGTTCTATGGCGACTGGATTCTGGATGTACAACACCTGGGACGCTCGCTTTGGCCGATTGCCTCTGCCTCTAGCAGATAACCAG
>JBHJIY010000018.1:0-13424 GCA_050042985.1 Phormidesmis sp.
GGAAACCGCAAGGTATGAGTTCGATCCATCTCGACTGCCAAGCCACGACTCTCACCCCCATAGTAGTTGATGCTACACACCGAGCAATCCTTCCCGACCACCGCGCCACACTACCCACTTATCGAGACATGACTCCCGCTCACCGAACAATTCTTCCCACCCACCGAACCACGTCTCCCGACCCCAAAGTAGTTAATGCCCCCTGCAGAGTAACAATTCCCGTTCATTTGTGTACGACCCTACAGACATCGGGCATCCTGTCAGCGGGCATCCTGCCAATGAGCATCTGGGCCCACGCACACACCACTAATCCGCATCTACCATGAGCCTAAATCGCAGCATCGACACCTTCCTCTCAGGAGCCCGACTCGCTATCGACAACAGCCTAAACAATCCGCAAATCCTAACCGCCGTCAAAGACTTTGGCTACGACACCAAGCGCTTGAATCAAGGCAAAGCCCTCTACAACGCACTAGCCGCCGCCCAGCTAGAAAAAAGCAGCGAATCCGGCGAGCAGATTTCCGCCAGTGAGGCCGTGCAGGCACAGTGGGAAACCGCGAAAAAGAGCTACTTGCGGCTAGTGAAAGTGGCGCGGGTAGCGCTCAAGAAAGAGGGGGGTGCCATTTCTCAACTCGCCCTCTCCGGCAAACGTAAAGAAAGTCTCTCCGGCTGGCTATCCCAGGCGAACCAGTTTTATCAAAACGCCCTGTCTAGCCCGGCCATTCTCAAAGCGCTCAAAGAATTTGGCATCACCGATAAAAAGTTGACAGCAGGACTCCAAGAGATAAAAGCCGTTGAAACGGCGAACTTAGCCCAGGAGAAAGAAAAAGGCGAAGCGCAGGCCGCGACGCAAAAGCGAGATGCCGCGTTGGATGCCATGCAAGATTGGTTGAGTGATTATCGTGCGATCGCGAAGGTGGCTTTGGAAGAAGAGCCGCAGCTGTTGGAAGGGTTGGGCGTGTTACAGCGATCGAAATAGAGCGCTTAGCTTAGCCTGAACTGACATTGGCTCAGAAGCGTCTTACGCTTGAGATTCCGCACTGCTGCACGTTCGCTTACAATCAAGACTGTCAGCCAGGAGTCCTACCATGGTTCAGGCAAAATCAAAATCGGTGTCTATTACTCTTCACCTACCGCCCCAAATAGAAACGTTGCTTCGTCAACGAGCTAAAACGACTGGGAAAGGCGTAGAGCAAATTGCTGTAGATATACTGACTCAGGGACTCAAGCTTAGCAATGACGACTTCTGTTCAGCCTTGGAGAACGCTCAACTACGAAAGGCACAGCAAGTCGCGCCCACGCAGAGTCATGTTTTGCAGACGCTACGCAAAATGAAGCCAATATTGCAAGAAAAATATGGCGTCACTCAACTAGGAATTTTCGGCTCAGTGGCAAGAGACGAAGCAACAGACGAAAGTGATATAGATGTCGTCATCGAAATGGAGCAGCCTGATCTTTTCACTTCTGTGCGTATAAAAGAAGATCTAGAAGATGAGTTCAATCGCTCCGTAGATTTAGTTCATTCCCAAGGGCAAACAAACAAGTACTTAGCGGCCAGAATCGCAAAGGACGCTGTGTATGTGTGACCCTCCGCTGATTCTTGAGAAACCTATTCAAATAGAAGACGCATTACAGCGAATCATTCGAGAAAATTCCTGCACTGCTACCTGTCATTCAAACGATAATTGACGATATGAAAAAGACCTAATGAAACTGACGACTTGTTGGAAGGGGACAACTTATTCGTAGAGCCAAGCTATGAGTTGCCCCACAGTCAGCTGAAAGTCTTGCGCAAAGTCAGGCACGGGCAATCGCTGCTGGAACTGATCGTAAAGTGCCGTTCGCAAATCAGGCGCATAGCCCAAAATGCAATCCTCTATCAGGTCGAGCAGCCAGCCTAGCTGCGTGCCGTGCACCAGCGCATGAAAAATCTTTTTAACCACTTGCGATCGCTCAACTCGCCCTCTCCGGCAAACGTAAAGAAAGCCTTTCCGGCTGGCTATCCCAGGCGAATCAGTTTTATCAAAACGCCCTGTCTAGTCCAGCCATTCTCAAGGCGCTCAAGGAATTTGGCATCACGAGTAAAGGACTTGCGAAGGCAGCGATCGCATCTTGAATCCCTATTGGCATCATCTACGCAAAATCGAAACTTACAGGAAACCAACGGCAAATTTTAATCGTTCACTCAGCTTGTCATTGTCAGCGCTACGTACCATAAAGCTGTAGAGAGAAATTGTTAAAAAGCAGCTCTCCCCAACCACGATTGAACATTTTCTAAGGTACTTAACCATGTCAGACGAGAACAAAAAGATTGCTCCAGACAGCGCTGTATCAGATGATTCTGTATCGGATGAACAGCTTGAGAATGTTGCTGGCGGCAACACGAACCAAGATCAAAAGACAAGCACCGGACAGGTATCATTAGGCAATTCTGCTGCCGATCTCAATGAGGATGGCAATGTCACCCTTCACGAAGTTGTCACATACAACCGCGACCAGCGTAATAAAAACTAACAACAGTAACGCCTGAGAAACACACTCAGCCACATCAGTCAGCCACATCAGATTGAGGAACGAGACCAAATCCTAAGAACTGTGCCATGCGCTGTAGTAAGTGATTCATCGCTGCGGACTACAAAGATGGCATCTTACATCTAACGTTCTGGTTCCTCTATGTCCTACGGGCAGGCTATGCCAAGGTAAGGGGAACCAAGATCCGAACGCTAAACATGTGCTGGATTAGCAGCCAGAAACAGGACACTTTTTCAATTGTCTTTTCAATTGTCGTCAAAACGGTAGAACAGAACACAGAAGCTCTAGCGTACTTTTTCTATCCTGAGCAAAGGAATATATTGCTACTCAGGTACGCTAGATGTCAGCGCCCTCTCTATATTTTTCAGCCTTAGGTCCTAGCAATATCCCCCCCTGCCTCAACACCAAGGAGGGCAGGCTTCACAAGCACCTTCTCAAATGGAATGGTGTCGGTTCACCATACGCTTACTCTCTTCAATAAAAGCGTTACCGATATTCTGTCACCCATTCCCTGAGGCTGTTATGCCCATTTCATTAACCGGAAAAATCGTCCTGATCACAGGTGCGAGTAGTGGTATCGGCATGTCCTGTGCGCACTATTTCGCCGAAGCAGGCGCTCACGTTATTCTGTCGGCTCGCCGTAAGGAAAAGCTGCTCTCGCTGGCCGATGAGCTGCAACAACAGTACTCAACCAAAACCCTACTGCTTCCTCTAGATGTACAGGAAGCAGATGCTATCAGCACGGCTATTCAAGGGTTGCCTGCCGATTGGCAAGCGATTGATATCCTCATTAATAATGCGGGGCTCAGTCGCGGGCTCGATAAACAATACGAAGCCCCCTTGCAAGACTGGGAGGAAATGATTGATACCAACATTAAGGGGCTGCTGTACATGACACGGGCGATCGCACCTGGCATGGTCGCTCGCAACGCAGGCCACGTCATCAATATAGGCTCCATCGCCGCGCGCTACACCTACCCTGGTGGCAGCGTCTACTGCGCCACAAAAGCAGCAGTCAAGGTACTCACCGAAGGTCTGAAAATAGATCTCTTGGGTACCCCTATTCGGGTAACCAACATTGAGCCAGGGCTGGTCGAAACAGACTTTAGCAACGTGCGCTTTCGCGGCGATACCGACCGGGCAAAGAATGTTTATAGCGGTATGAGTGCGCTTACCCCCGACGACATTGCCGACAGCATTTTGTACGCCGCCACTCGCCCAGCCCACGTCAACATCAGCGAGATTTATCTCATTCCTACCGACCAATCTTCTGGCACATTGATTAACCGGAGCAAGTGATGAGTACAGAACTCATCCTGCTGCTGACAGTTGTTGTGGCCTCTTTCGTTCGGGGGGTCTCTGGCTTTGGGGCGGCCCTAGTCATGATGCCTGTACTCTCCGGGCTGATAGGTATTCAGGCAGCGGCACCGCTGGTTGCCATCATTGGCCTTACTAATGATTCGCTGCTGTGCTTTTACTATCGTCGCTCTTTTGAATGGAACATTGTTTCTAAGCTCTGGGCAGGCTCTATTTTTGGGATTCCTGTAGGTTTCTTGATCTTGCGGTTTTTCCCGGCTCGTTGGATGCTCTCAGGGCTAGGCGTCATGATTACGGCCTATGCTGTCTATGCCCTACTCACACCAGCATTACCTATCCTCAAATCTCGACGATGGATATATGGTACTGGCTTGTTGTGTGGGACGTTGAGTGGTAGCTACAACATCCCAGGGCCCCCTGTTATTTTGTACGGCAACAGTCAACGGTGGAGCCAGGAAAAGTTTAAGAGCAACCTCAGCGTTTTTTTCTGGGGCAATGGTCTCTTTGTGGTGTCGGGCCATATCTTTGCTAATAGCTATTCTGTTGAGGCGCTACAACAGTATGCAATTACGATTCCTGGCGTACTTGTAGGGCTAGTGACGGGCACTGCGCTATCTACACTGTTTAATCCGCTGGTATTTCGTAGAGTGGTGCTGACAATACTGATTGCCATTGGCATTCGGCTGCTTCTGCTAGGGATACAAGCCTAGCCAGTACGTCCATCATTTCAGCCGCCGCTATTCTCATTGTTTCGTTCAAAAGTTAGGGCTTCACAACTTCTCTAAAAAACATTCAAGCTCAACCGTATCGCGGGATACATTCGCTTTTTCTCAAATTGTTAGCTTGGATAAACGCCTCACTGCGTCGTCGATATAAGACGCACCCTTACTCTCTTCTTAAAATCTTATATCAGGAGTATTTTCCCATGGTTACAGGCCTAAATCGAAAAGCACAGGTTTCAGCGATTCCGTTAAAAGAGCAGCCTAACAAAAGAGAGAATAGCTATAAAGGGGGTAGCCAAAACGAGCCTCAAAGTAGGGAACAGAATGCTTCAGACTTGGAGAAAATGGACGCCGGGTCGCTGTGGCATGCGATCGCCCAGCACAAGCCCTTTGCCGCCCAGCCACCAAAATGCATGGATCAAGCAGGTGGCTGCTACATCACCGATACTAAGGGCATAGAATATTTTGATGCCCTCTCTGGGCTCTGGTGCGTGAACGTAGGGTATGGCCGTCGGGAGATCGCCGATACCGCCTACGAGCAAATGCTGAATTTATCCTACGCGCCACTGACGACGGGGCACGGGCCGGGCATTCGATTGGCTCACAAACTGTTGGATCTACTTGGCTATGAGGGAAAGGTGTTTTTCTCTACCACTGGTTCAGAGGCCAATGAAGTGGCCTTTAAAGTCGCTCGTCAGTATCAAGCTCAAACGGCCCCTGCTGGCTCGGGCTCTCGCTATAAAATCATCTCTCGCTATCGGGCCTATCACGGCTCTACTATGGGCGCTTTGAGTGCGACAGCTCAAGCCGACCGCAAGCTCAAATTCGGACCGCTGGTCCCAGGCTTCATGCACGTAAATCCGCCTTACTTCTACAGATTTGGAGAAGGCCGAACAGAGGAAGAATACAACGATGCCTGCCTGCGCGAGTTGGAGCAAACGATTCGCTACGAAGGTGCTGAGTCTGTTGCAGCGATCATCATAGAACCGGTCATTTCTGGGGGTGGAGTGATTCCACCGACCGAAGGATACTTGCGTGGGGTGAGAGAGATTTGCGATCGCACCGGAATCCTGCTTATTTTCGATGAAGTAGTCAACGGCTTTGGCCGCACTGGCCAGATGTTTGTCCATCAAAACTGGGGCGTAGAGCCCGACATTATTTGCTTTGCCAAAGGCCTCACCAGCGGATATATGCCACTCTCGGCTACTGTGGTAAAGCAGCATATTTTTGAAGCCTTCCTCGACGAACCCGGCACCAACAGTCATTTTCGCCATATCAGCACCTACGGCGGTACACCTGTATCTACCGCTGTTGCGCTACGCAATATCGAGATTATCGAAAGAGAAAACCTAGCGGAACGCGCTGCTGAAATGGGCGAATATCTCATGGAGCGCATGCAGAGACTGCTGGATCATCCCAACGTTGGCGATGTAAGGGGCAAGGGGCTGCTACTGGGTGTAGAGTTGGTGAAAGACAAAGCCAGTAAAGAACCTCTAGAAGATGCCAGTGTGGCTAGCGTTGCCAAGCGCTGCCTGGAGCAGCGAGTGTTGATTGGGCGAAATGCCTGTACAATTCCTGGCTTTGCCAATGTACTGATTGTTTGTCCGCCGTTGGTGATCAGCTACGAGGAAGCAGACCGACTAGTCAATAGTTTAGAGTCCGCTATTTTGGCCTTATAAAATAGCTGCTGTCTTTTGCCCCTCCCTTACGGTTCCCCTTTCCAAGGGGAACCGTAAGGGAGGGGTTCCGTCGAGAAGCTAGCCACACCGCCAGCACCCCTCTACCTATAGCATCTCCCCTTATTCAGGGAAGAATCATCCTCAGGCTTTGTAGCATAGTGTTTCTTATCCCAAACTCACGTTTTCTAATCCTTTTTGGCTTTAGCCGAAGACTTTAGAACCAGCACAGGGCAATGTGCCTGGCGCACAACTCGCTCAGCAACTGAGCCGATTAAAATCTGTCGAAGGCCGCGTTCTCCATGAGAGGGCATGACGATTAAGTCTGCTTCAATTTCTGCTGCGTAATCTGAGATTTTGGTTCCCGGATCGCCTATAGTTACTTCAATATCTACTGCGCCGTAGCCTAAGTCGTAAATCTTTTTACGCAGAAAGCTCTGAACCTTCTGCTTGCGTTCGTCGTCTTTGAGTGTGTCCCACATAGCCGCAGGATCAGCGGGATGTAGTGGAGAAAGCACATGAATGATTTTGAGAACCGACGTTTCTTCAATATACGTTTTGGCAATAGGAATCGCCTGGTAAGAAATATCAGAGAAATCAATTGGAACAAGAACAGAGTCTTTTTTAAGCCAGTTCACGGTGCTTCTCCACTTGTTGTATTGCTTTTAGGGGTTGTTTCAAGATGCTCTGTGTAGGAACAGTTCCTACACAGAGCTTTTTCTACTTCAGAATAGGCTCTCTGGCAGGCGCACCAATCTCAGCAAGCATTGCACCCGAGGTTAGCCGAGACATGTAATGCTCTAAATCGTTGGCCACTACCCCGGAGAGTAGAAAACAGCCCAGCAAATTAGGAACCGACATGGCTAAGAGCAAAATATCACTGAACTCTAAGACCAGCTGGAGATTGATAATGCTACCGATAAATCCGCAGGCCAAAAAGAGAACCTTGTAAACATTGACAGTGGCATCTCCAAACAGGTACGTCCAGGCCATTTGCCCGTAGTAGCTCCAAGAGATCATCGTGGATATGGCGAACAAAAATCCGGCGACCGCAATTACATACGGGAACCAGCTGATAACAGTTGCAAATGACTCTGCTGACAGCCTTGCGCCATCTAGTTCAGCCGAAGCTGGGTCGGCATATACACCCGTCAGAACAATAACAATTGCCGTCATGTTACAGATGAACATGGTGTCAATAAAGGGCTCCAACAGTGCGACGATGCCTTCGCGGACGGGTTCATCGGTGCGGGCCGCAGAGTGAGCAATCGCAGCTGAGCCAATACCCGCTTCATTCGAGAAAACCGCACGCTGGAAGCCGATGACAATCGCGCCAAGTAAGCCACCTGCCACAGCCTCGGGCACAAAAGCCGAGCTGATAATTGTCCCAATCGCACCGGGGATATCGGTAAACCTAGCGAGCATAACCCATACACAAGCCAGGGTGTAAATAACGGCCATCAGGGGCACCAGCAGCCCGGCGACCGCGCCAATTCGCTCAATCCCACCTAGAATCACCAGGCCCACTATCGCCACCAAAATTAGGCCAAAGAGCCAGCTGGCATTTTCAAAAAAGGGAACAACATTCGCCACCGCCGCGTAGGCCTGATTGGCCTGAAACATATTGCCAGCACCCATAGTGGCGATCGCACAAAAGACCGCATACATCACACCCAAACCCTGACCCAGCCCTCTCATCCCAATCGATGAGAGTCCTTTAGAAAGGTAGTACATCGGGCCGCCGCCCACTGTTCCATCCGGCTTAATCGTGCGAAATTTTTGACCAAGCGTACACTCTGCAAACTTACTCGACATACCCAAAAAGCCAGCCATCGTCATCCAAAAGGCTGCGCCAGGACCACCTAAGCGAATGGCAATAGCGACGCCAGCAATATTACCAATACCTACCGTGCCAGACAGCGCTGCGGCCAAAGCCTGAAAGTGCGAAACATCTCCTTCATCTTCAGGATCGTCGTACTTGCCCTGCACCACTTCAATCGCATGCTTGAAGGCTCTCAGGTTGATAAATTTCATCCTCAAGGTGAAGAAAACGGCCCCCATCACTAGCCAAAGAACGATGAAAGGAATGCCATTCTCGCCGCCGATTTTGAAATAGAAAACAAGATTTAGCAGATCGATAATTTTCTGAAATGCAGCTTCAAGCAAACCAGGAGAGGCAGCGGTGCCATCCTCTTGCGCTAAAACTGCTTGGGGCACTAGAAGGATAAAAGCAATTAAAAGATAATGCCACGTTCTCAACTTAAACAGTGTTCGTCTCATCAACTCATCCATCGATATGATTACCTAAACTGCTGCCTTAAAAGACGATAGATAACGCTTTTTCTCTTTGTTGAAAGGTTATAAAATTGTCTTTCTTAAGTATTGTTTTAATAGTCCTTACGTTTCAAGAATGTGACGGAATATACGACCGCTGCTTTCTAATCACATCGATTCAACACATAAGAGAGATATCGGCTATCAGAGTGATTCACACTAAATAGTCATTTCGTTATAGTCATTTCATTGTTGGTTCTGAGGCAGAACGCTTTTGCCCCATCACTGCTAAGCCAACACCCCCTAAAATCATTAAAGAAGCTACCATCAGCCGTAAAGACAACGCTTCTTGTAGAAACAAAATACCGCCAACAGCGGCCAGTACAGGCACAGAGAGCTGCACGGTAGCCGCGCGCGTAGCCGTCAGCCCTTTGAGCGCAGCGTACCAAAGTGCGTAGCCTACACCGGAGGCGATCGCACCCGAGAGCACTGCCAACAATATGCCTTCCCCCGACAAATTCAGCCGCGAAACACTCACTAAGCTCACACCAAGGGCAAAAGGAACAGCTCGAACAAAGTTGTTCATCGTATTGGCGACAGGCTGATCGCTCCCTCGGCCCAATAGCGAATAAAATCCCCAGGCTATCCCTGAAATGACCATCAGTACAGATCCCGTTATAGGGGGTGCCTCTAATCCTGGCGATACCAAATAAATGAGTCCTAGTAAGGCAACAGCCAGCCCTGCCCATTCTGCCACACTTGGCTTTTCTCCCCGCTGTAGCGCTACCAAAATCATCGTCACCTGCACTGTGCCAAACAGAATGAGTGCGCCTGTGCCAGCGGCTAGCTGTAGGTAGGCAAAGGAAAATGCGATCGCATATATAAACAGCATCAGTGCCGCTGTCCAGGCTCCCTTAAAGATACTGGCTCCGATACTAGGCGATAAGCCAAATGACTTCCTTGGCTGAGTGATAGACGTAATCGCCAACAGCATCACAGCACCAGACGCTAGCCGAATGAAAACAAAGCTAGCAGCATCGATAGAGCCCTCCCCCAAAGCCATACGGGTCAGCAGCGAATTGGCCGCAAACGCCACCAGAGTAAACCCAGTTAACAGAAACGTCTTAACAGCAGACGGGCGAGTTTCCATAGCGTCCTTTTTTCACAGCATGCTACTTTAGCACGCCCCAAACGACTGCCGGCGCAGCAATACAAACGACTTGCTATATAATTCACATGCAGATTTTGCTTTTTGTTGTTGTCCGCCTAGAGACCTATTTTGGAACTTCTCGTTTTACGCTCATGGTTAACTGGTCCATCCGATGTAGAAGCGCTTGTTCGGCAGACTCTAGCCGACGGATTCGATGGTATCGAAGGCCCAATTCCTCAAGACAAACAGGAAAGAGCGCGTTTACATCATCAGCTGCAAGAGAGTGGTTTGGTTTTCATTGCAGAAGCCACCACAGGTATCGCTCAAGATAATTCTAAAGATTGGTGGATTCCTCGCCCCGACCGTACTATTGACAATCATCTAGATGATCTAAAGTGGGCTGTTGACCGTGCTCATGATATCAAAGCAATGTTTGTTTCTACCATGTGTGGCTACGATGCCTGGTCTTGGCAGCAAAATGTGGAGTTTTTTGGGCGCGCGATAGAGCTAGAGAAAGCCTCCGGTATTACCATCAGCTTTGAAACTCACCGTAGCCGCTCGCTCTACAACCCCTGGACTACCCGAGACCTGCTAAAACAGTTTCCCACGATGAAACTAACCTGTGACTTTAGCCATTGGTGCGTTGTCTGTGAGCGATTGCTCGACACAGAATGGTCAATCTTGGAGCTGTGTGCCGAACGTGCCCATCATATTCAATGCCGTGTGGGATACCCACAACATGCCCAGGTCGCAGACCCTCGTGCACCAGAGTCCCAGGAAACCTTGCTGGCCCACGAGCACTGGTGGGATTTGATTTGGCAGAAGCAACAGAAAAAGGGCATGGCCAAAACAAGCATGCAGCCGGAGTTTCTTTACGATGGCTATATGCAAACCTTGCCCTATACAGGTAAACCAGTAGCCGATGTATGGGAAATCACCTGCTGGATGGCTGAGCGGCAGCGCCGACGGTTTGCGACTTGGCAGGATGCTGCTAAATCGCCATAGTCCAGCCAGCATGCAATATTACAAGGTTGAGTAAGCAACCTCTATTCAAGTACAGTGTATTGATGAACTACCTTATCTTTTGGATTCTTGGATTTGGCACTCTCTGGGCAGGGTTGAAGCTGTTTGATGACGAAGTGCTGCTCATTGTATCGCTCTTCTTGGGTGCGGGGTTGGTGCTAGCAGGCTTATTCTCTGCGCCCGTCAAGCTACAAGTTGGGATTGAAGTATTTCTGATAGTTAATCTGTTCTATGCCTGCATGGAATGTATTCAGCGAGGCAATTCTAAAACTTAGCCATGCCTAACATATCCCAAACTGAACACCGGTTGCCTTGAGCCATTTACGATAAGCCAGCGACATTTTATCGCAGGGAAAATGAAATTCCTGCTGTAAGTCTAGGGGTAGCTTTTTAGGCAGCTGCGATTCCACCATAGGAATGTCTTGAGCCATCACGTCATCTTGAAAACGGCGCAGCTCATCGTTTGAAACATCAGGAGAATAGTTACGGCAAACGCCTAGCCAGGCAATACTTTTAGTTTCTTCAGCCGGAGTTACAGCCATGAAAATAGAAAACTGTTGATCTTCGCGCTCTCCCTTACGGAAGTGCGCTATTAACGGACGCACAATTTTGTACACATAGGAAACTGACTTTGCATCCCCGGTTCCTTCTGGATTCGGCTGATAGAAATGGATATCGCTTGCTACAATTTCTCCGTTTTTTACCCTTAACGTATAGTCCGAAACTTCTGGAAAATCTGGATCTCCTAGCAACCCTTTATGGGTGAAGGGAAAGTGTGCAACATCAACGAAGTTTTCTATAATACGTGGTGCGCTCGTATTTATGTGATAAGGCCCGCAGTGAAAGAAATTAGCGTTTGCGTTTTCCCACTCTAAAAAATCTGGAATCGCTTGCTTGGGAAGGTCTAAGGCTATCCAAACGAACCCATATTTCTCCTGTACTGGATACGTGCACAGATGTGCCGTTTGGGGAAAATTCGTGATCTTTGGATCTGCTGGTATCCGCAGGCATTTCCCCTGCGAATCGAAAGCCATCGCATGATAGGGGCAAACAAGCCTACTGTTGCTTTCGATTTCTCCCAGGGAAAGAGAAACGCCTCGGTGAGGACAGCGATCTTGAACAGCCACTATCTTTTCTTCTGCACGCCAAAGCGCAATGGTCTCACCCAGTAAGTTCACCTGAAGAGGCTGATCATGCTTAATATCATCAGCGATCGCGACCACATGCCATGTGGCACGAAGAACAGAATCGTGAACAGGTATGCTACGTAACATCAAGGGGATTCCTAAGAATGGAGAAAGAAGTATTGACGTATACCGTTTGTTCTTGAGTACGCGCCCAACACCTTCACTATAGATCCTACTAAAAGGTATGGTTGAGGCACTTGCTTTACCAAAGCGGTGCTGGTTCAGACGAAGAAAGAGCTAGCTGCGAACCCTCAAAAAACACAACTTTTTGACATGAGCGATTCTCCAAAACTATTGATTCTTGTTGGCAGTCCTCGACGCGAAGGAAATTCAGCTACCCTCGCTAATGCCGTTCAGCGAGGGGCTGAGGAGGCTGGAACGCAGACAGCGCTGCATTTTATTGATGACTCTATTTCAAGCTTCCTTCGCGATTGTCGTACTTGCCGTCTTCCTGATGGTGAATGCGCGATCGCAGACAACTTTCGCAAACTATTTTTCGACGACTTTCTGCCAGCAGATGGCGTCATTTTCTGTTCTCCAGTCTACTGGTACGGCCTATCTGCTCAGACGAAGGCTTTCTTCGACCGAACTTTTTGCTATTACGCGGCCTCCTATCCAGACTCCGCACAGGTTATGGAAAAGATGTCTCGCAAACATATCGGTTTAGTGCTTGCCTCCGAAGAAACCTATCCGGGCGCATCCCTCGGTATTGTTCACCAGATTCAGGAATATTCTCGCTATACCCATTCTCAATTTGTGGGTGTCGTTCGTGGTGTAGGCAATAGTCGTAGTGAAGTGACGCGCGATCCTACGGGCCCCCTTTTAGCTGCCGAACAGCTTGGTCGAGACCTCTTCGTTCGCAAGTATTCTGACTTCCGCCTAGACACGCAGCGAAGCGGGCGAGTTTGGCCTCAGGAAAACATACAGTAGTGTTGATTGAGACGGTCAGTGTAAAGGGAGTCACGTCTAAACAATTGTTATGACTGTCTTAACGGGCAGCATAGAAAGCCGTGCCCAGCTTGGTTAAATAAGGTTCACTACAGGGTGGTGCAATTAAAGTAATGCCTGAGGGTAGACCATCAGGCTGGAAACCGTTTGGAAGAGCGATCGCACACAAGTCCAACAAATTCACAAAGTTCGTATAGTATCCCAAATTAGCATTCAGCTTCAGCGGCTCTGCCTCCACCTCATCAATCCGATAAATTGTCCCCGTCGTCGGCACCACCAAAAAATCAATCTCATCCCAAAGCGGCTGGCTCTTTCGCTTCAGTGCCTCCACCGCATAAAGCCCTTCAAAGGCTTCTACAGCCGTAATTTTTCCAGCCTTTGAGAGAATCTCACGAGTCGTGGGGAAAACAGCCTCCGGCGAAGCTTCTACAAAGCTACCGACAGAAGCATAGCGCTCTGCCACCCAAGGGCCATTGAATAGCAGCTCATTCGCTTCTAGAAATGGGCCGTAGTCTATTTCCTGGCAGATGCCGCCCATTTCGGTAAGCGTGGCGATCGCACTTTCATACAGCCTCTCCACATCCCCATTACCAAA
>JBHJIY010000019.1:0-13735 GCA_050042985.1 Phormidesmis sp.
GCTACCGGATAACCAAACCCCTTTTGCACCTGAGCCAGCATCAAACTCAGCGCCGAATTCAGTAGCTCACTATCTTTTACTACCCACTGCGGAAACTCTACCCGAGCCACTTCTGCGCCTACGTGTACATAGCAAAAATACATCGCATGTTCGCCGTAGCAGCTCAGAATGTCCGCAGAGCTTTTCCAAAGTGGGCCTCGTTCTCCGGGAGATAGTGATGTGCTCCACAGCGTGACATCGCGCAGAGGCGAAAAGCTTTGGCAGGGTGTTTGCGCTCGGTGGTCTTCGCAGTGCGTGAGGCAATCAGGCGACTCGTAAGGGCAGGCTTGTAGTCGCAGAAAGTTTAGCGCTTCGCCGCTACGGGAGGCACTAATGTAGCCCATGACGGGAACACGGGCTTTGCGGAGTCGATCCCAAGATTCTAGGACGGGCAACAGAATTTCATCGCGAGCTTTGGCAGGAATCTGTTCAAGAAACCAGTAAATGAGCGAACCATCTGTCATGGCTATAGTAGGTGTCTGAGCAACGCTCCCCTCCTTAGTTCCCTGGTGGCTGAGCGTAGCCGTTGGTTTCACCTTTCTACAAGAAATAGCCAATTCTCCTATCATTACTGCCTCGGCAGCCGTCCGCTTGTACCCCATCCACTCCTCCGTACGAATTCCCCACTGCCGCGAGGCGTAGAGGTCTTCTGGGCGGTAAATCACCTCTGGGAGGCTGTCGAGCAGCGGGTAGCGGCTTTGGCCGTAGTGGATGATGACTCGGCTGATGTTTAGCAGGTAGCAGTAGGCGATTTCGTGATGGCTCGGCGAAATCTGTGAGCCATCGGATGAAATGACGGTGTGTGCGGCGGGCGCGGTATCTAGCGCAACTTTGGTACTCAGCGGCTCGATGGGTTCGGCTGCTGCAAAAAGAAGACGGTCCCGGTGCTCACTGAGCTGATCTACGAGCTTGCTCTGATGTTTGGTCGCTTGCGCCATCAGATTGCGGGCAATGTCTACTCGGCGGCGAGCGGCCTCTGCTTCCTGAGTGAGGTGCTCACTGATGCCTTGCATTTGCCGGGCGAGCTTGGTGAGATCGAGCATGGCACCTTCGAGTTTGTTAGCAAGTCCACTGATCGAACTTTTGTACTACTTTCTCCAATGATAGTAAATGAATTCTGGAGTCTTGTCTTGCCTGCTCCCGGTCGGCAGCTAGGTTATAGCCCCAATCTGCCAAAAACAGCTGGACTTCTGAGAGGTCGGGTTGTTGCGTTACCGCTTTGAGAGCCGGTAGGCGATCTTCAACAAACCAAATGTTTGAAACAGCGTGCTTGTCTTTCAGCAGGCGCAGTGTTTCGTATTTAGGACGTTTTACTTCTTTGCCAATGATTCTCTCTGCTGGAAAGGAAAGGCCGCTTTGTGCGAGTAGCGATTTGATGAATCGCCCTTCTTTGGTACTCACTATATATATAGGTGTATTGCTAGCGAGCAATGAGCCGAGCTGTTCAATCATGCCTGGGTAAAAGCGGTGGAGGGCGAGCCAGTCAGAGGGGTTTTCTTTGATTTTGCGATCGCGCACGCCATCCAAAGCCTGGACAGATTCTACCTTTGTTAAATTGGCTTCTGTTAAATAAGGCAGCGCCATTTCAGGCCAATGCTTGATAATCTGTTGATCAATATCTGGCTGATGTCCTTTTTGCACGAGCACTCTGACGAGTACAGGCATTTCCCAGCCGGTTTCTATCACTGGTCGCAGTGGATAAAACCTTTCTGCGAGTCCTTCGGGTGGCTGTTTATCGTCTGGATTGAATAGGAGACAGTAGGCCTGCCAGGCTGTTTGAAAATATTCGATTAGGCCATCGCAGATGACCCCGTCAAAATCAAACGCAATCAGCTCAGGGTGGGTCATTGTTATCGGCTTCGCGTTCTGCGAGTAAAGGATCTGCCATCTCAGTCTTGTACTGAAGCGGCAATGTAATCGTAAAGGTAGATCCTACATTTGGTGTGGAGCTTAGGCGAATGCTACCTTGCAACAGGTCGACCATTTGATGTGCGATCGCCAACCCCAATCCCGTACTGCTCGACAGCTGCTGACCAGCATTCCCCTGGTAAAAAGGCTCAAAAATATGCGCGCGCTCAACCTCACTAATGCCTAGCCCAGTATCTTGCACCGATATCTCAACCAAATCTTCAGCCGGGTTGGGTTGACTAGCCACGATAGTAATGCTGCCTGTTTCGGTGTAGCGCACCGCATTACTCACAATGTTGGTCACTACTTGGCGTAGTCGGGCTTTGTCTGTCGTCATCTCTACTGGCGTGCACAATACCGAAACCAATAGGCCTTTTTGCTGCGCTAACGTTCCCATAATGGCCGTGACCTCCTCAATGACATCGCACAGCTGAATGCGCTGAGAATTGATGGTTATTTGGCCTTTGCGATAGGTAGAGACTTCCAGCGTTTCGTTGATCATGTTGAGCAGCTGCCGTCCGCTCGTGAGCACCTGCTCAATGAAGCGTAGATTTGGGGCGCTGGCGTTGCCCTGCTGCCGTAAAAACAAATCGGAGTAGCCAATGATGCAGCTCAGTGGGCTCTTTAGCTCGTGAGCCATATGTGCGAGGTTCTTTTGCTCATTACGCACGAGGCGATCCAGCTCTTGATTGCTGACAATCATTTCGTCGTAAAGCAGATTCACTTCTTTGAGTCGCTCTTCGGTGTAGCGTCTAAAGCACACAGCGATAACTTTATCGATAGAGCCATCGATCAGCCGCGTTGTCCTTAACAATAGGAGCGCATCACTTTCGAGTAGCTTGTCTTCTAGGATGACAAAAATAATTTCGCGCAGCAGGGCATACTCTCGAACAATCTCCTCTGCGTCGTAGCCTTGTTGTGCTCTGAGCGCGCCGTGGACAAGACTGCTCTCTAGTATGTCTTGGATGTCTTGAGTTTGAGCGCTGGAGAGGAGATGTGCGATCGCATCCAAAAGCGACGGTAAGCTATCCAACACCGACTCGTAAGCGAGATTCTGACTACTCTCAATAGCCTCGCCCGCCCGCACCTGAGCCATCCAAGAGCGGATTATATCGTCCTTTCTACAGGCTAGTACTTCGCCAAAATCCATGCGATATTTTTATAGTTAGAGAGCCTTAAAGATAGCTTGTAAAGAAAAATTTAAGTTATACGCGTAGATTAGCAGGTTGTGGTAAACGAAATCTGTCAGAGGGTTCAGACCCACGCGTAAAAGAGGTTAGGCTCGCTAGTCGCTAGAATGAACTCTACGAGTCAATTCAAAGCCAAACCATTCAGCAGATACAAAGCCAGATATGGGCGTTTCCTTTTCAGACGAATTTGATGTGATTGTCGTTGGTGCAGGCCATGCAGGCTGTGAGTCGGCACTAGCCGCCGCACGATTGGGCTGCCGTACCCTGCTCATCACCATGAACCTGGACCGCATCGCTTGGCAGCCCTGCAACCCTGCTGTCGGTGGCCCTGCCAAGTCTCAGCTGGCTCACGAAGTCGATGCCCTCGGCGGCGAGATCGGCAAAATCGCCGACCGCACCTACCTGCAAAAGCGTATTCTCAATAGTTCTCGTGGTCCGGCAGTCTGGGCGCTGCGTGCTCAAACCGACAAGCGCGAATATGCCGCTGTTATGAAGACAGTCGTCGAAAATCAAGAGAACCTAGTACTGCGCGAAGGCATGGCCACTGACTTGGTCATCGGAGAAAACAATGAGATCATTGGCCTAGAAACTCACTTTGGTATGACCTTTGGCTGTAAAGCAGTCATTCTTACCACGGGGACTTTCCTCAATGGCACCATCTGGGTAGGCAAAAAGTCACTGTCTGCAGGCCGTGCAGGGGAGCCTGCTGCTATTGGCATGAGTGAAACCCTAAACCGACTCGGTTTTGAAACGTCTCGACTAAAAACAGGAACGCCAGCGCGTGTTGATAAGCGATCGGTAGACTACAGCCAGCTACAAGAGCAGCCTGGCGATTCTGACGTGCGTTGGTTTAGCTTCGATCCTGAAGAGTGGAACGAGCGCGAGCAAATTCCTTGCCATATGACGCGTACTACCGCAGCCACGCATAAGCTCGTACGAGACAATCTGCATCTGTCCCCTGTTTATGGTGGCTGGGTAGAAGCAAAAGGCCCCCGTTACTGCCCCTGCATAGAAGACAAAATCGTCCGTTTTAGCGAGAAAGAAAGCCATCAAATATTCATCGAGCCAGAAGGCCGAGATTACCCAGAGCTCTACATTCAGGGCTTTTCGACTGGGTTACCAGAAACCCTACAAATCGAAATGCTCAAAACTCTTCCAGGGTTGGAAAACTGCGTTATGCTTCGCCCTGCCTACGCGGTGGACTACGACTACATTCCCGCGACGCAGCTGTTCCCGACGCTTATGAGCAAAAAGGTAGAAGGACTGTTTTGTGCTGGGCAGGTGAATGGTACGACTGGCTACGAAGAAGCGGCTGGCCAAGGGCTTGTTGCTGGCGTCAATGCTGCGCGACTGGTCAACCGGCAAGAGATGCTTGTTTTCCCGCGTGAAGGTAGCTACCTGGGTACCTTGATTGATGACCTGTGTACCAAAGAATTGCGTGAACCATACCGCGTTCTGACTTCTCGCTCAGAGTATCGGTTGATTTTGCGTTCAGATAATGCCGACCAGCGGTTGACGCCGTTGGGAAGGGAGATTGGCCTGATTGATGATCGCCGATGGGCCCTCTACACCCAAAAGCAAGAAAATATTAGTAATGAGAAGGCTCGAATGCAGAGCACTCGGGTGAAGGAGCATGAGGAACTCGGTAAACAAATCTATGCAGACACGCAGCAAAAGATTAAAAGCTCTGTGACGTTGGCTGACTTGATCCGTCGGCCTAAGTTTCACTATGCGGACTTGGAGAATTATGGGTTGGGCAATGCTGCGCTGAACCGGGCTGAGAAAGAGGGGGCTGAAATCGATATTAAGTACTCAGGGTATATCCAGAGACAACAGAAACAGATTGACCTGGTTTCTCGGCAGACTAATCGCGTGCTCCCTCAGGATTTGGACTATATGACGATTGAGACGCTTTCGATGGAGTCGAGAGAAAAGCTCAACCAGGTTAAACCGATGACAGTGGGCCAAGCTACTCGCATTGGTGGAGTGAATCCGGCGGATGTAAATGCGCTGCTGGTTTTCTTGGAGATTCGTGACCGAGGAATGGCTGCAAAAGAGAAGCAGGCGATCGCGTAAAGCCCTGCTAAAAATGGATGCTGTTTCGGATGAGGTGACGCTCAAGTTCTGGTTGTTTGGACTGAAATCTAGAGTATCATCCTGCCGCCTATTGTAACGAATGCTTAATATTTGGCTCATAAAGTCTGAGAGCCCTATGATGACAGGATTACAGCTGCTTTTTTCGTGAAATTTAGCTGAGTCGACAGTAACTGAAAGATGTCCCTGGGATCGCCTCATACCAATAGTCGTAGAAGTTTTAAAGTGAAAATGAGTGAGTGGTCACACGCATAGACTCGTGTGACTAGCTAAATTATTTTTCCTTTATTTCTTACTGTTGAGGGCCAAAGTTTCTGCTTGTAAGTCAGAGGCAAAAACGCTATTTGCGAAGCCTCAGCTCTTCCCTGAGACCCAAGGTTTGAGCAGTTTTCTCAATGGGTGAAAAAAAGACCAAAAAGAGCTGCGATCGCTCGTCAATTTTTGCTGGGTTTAGCGGAGTGATTTCGGCATAAAACTAGTTCTAATGAACTATAAAAACTTGCGTTTTTCATTTTCATTTGCTATAACTTGCCCTGAGTGCAAAAAGTCAATTGAAATGTTAACGGAAGTTCACTATTTCGATTGATAAAACCCTATATCCGGAGGTCGGTGTTTGAAATAGAGACTAGCGCGACTATGGTAGCGAACCTACCTTGTTCTTTCGAAAATCTCTTTTGATTATGTATACGACAAACGGCGTAATGATGCAGTTCTTCCACTGGTATGTGGACCCGGACGGCTCGTTATGGAACGAGCTTGCAGAAAAGGCCAGTGATCTTTCCGATAAAGGCATTACAGCAATGTGGCTTCCACCCGCGTACAAAGGAATTGGTGGGGATTCAGATGTAGGGTACGGTGTGTACGACCGGTATGATCTAGGAGAATTTGATCAGCAGGGATCAGTACGTACGAAGTACGGCACCAAGGATGAATATATCAACGCCATCAAAAAGACCAAAGCGGCTGGAATGGATGTATATGCCGACATTGTTCTAAACCATATGATGGGTGCAGATGGTGAAGAAGTTGTAAACGCCACGCCTTACTCACCCGAAGATAGAAGAGAACAGATTGGCGGCGAAAGAGAGATTAAAACCTGGACTCATTTCACGTTTCCGGGTCGCGATGGTAAGTACGATGACATGGAGTGGCAGTGGTACCACTTCAACGCAACAGATTACGACAGCAACAATCCTGAGATGGATGCGGTATTTCTGTTTGAAGGCAAAGTTTTTGAAAATCAAGTTGACCTCGAAAGAGGAACATTCGACTACCTCATGGGCTGCAACCTAGACTTGCAGAACCCAGATGTCTCAGATGCTATCAAGCGTTGGGGTGAGTGGTATGTCGACACCATCGACATGGATGGATTCCGCTTTGATGCGGTCAAGCATGTTCGAGCAGGCTTCTTTCCGCAATGGATGCAGCATGTACAGCGCTACAGCGGTCGCTCACTCTTCTCTGTAGGAGAATATTGGTCGCACCGATTGTCTTCTTTACACCGGTTCATTGACCTCACCTCTAGCATGGTGCCTTTGTTCGATGCGCCACTGCATTACAACTTTCATTATGCAAGCCTAGAAGGTGACAGCTATGATATGCGCACCATCTTCAACAACAGTTTGGTAAACAGCCGGCCTGAGCTAGCAGTTACGATTGTTGATAATCACGATTCTCAACCCTTGCAATCACTCGAATCTTGGGTAGAGTCTTGGTTTAAGCCATTGGCCTATGCACTTATTTTGCTAAGGAAAGATGGCTACCCTTGCGTCTTTTACGGTGATTATTATGGTGCAAACTACAAGGACGAAGGTGACGATGGAGAGGAACACGAGATCTTTTTAGACTCTCATCAATATCTCATTGATAAGTTTTTGCACGCTCGCCACGCTTACTCTCACGGTTATCAAAAAGACTATTTTGACCATGAAGATGTTGTTGGCTGGACGCGCATGGGTGATGACAATCATCCCGGTGGTATGGCTGTTGTCATGAGTAATGGCGATGCTGGGGTAAAGCACATGGATGTGGGCTATCGCCACCGTACTTACATTGCCCTTACAGGCCATATCGATAAGCCTGTAACAACCAATGAGAGAGGCTGCGCCGACTTCCGTTGTAATGGTGGTTCTGTCTCTGTGTGGGTTCCCCAAGACGCAGAAATCTAAGTTGCAACTTTAATATCGCTAACAAAAGCGGCTGGTAGCTAAGCTATCGGTCGCTTTGTATGATCAAGGTAGTTTCACAGCTAGCGTATGACTACTCATTCGATTTTGACCGAAGCCCAACTTCAGCGGGTGAGCGATGGTTCTGTTTCGTCACTTTTTTCGACCTGTGATGAAGCGCCGCATACGCTGCTGCTTGTGTGGCCGCAGATGGGGGATTTCGATACGTTGGAATATGCTTGGTGGCTACAGAAAGAAAGTGCGCGTCTTCGGGCAGCCAACGTTCAAGTCAGGGCGGCTGGGATTGGCGATCGCACTGCCGGCGAAAAGTTCTGCTGCTACACCGGTTTTCCATCGCAGCACCTATATATCGATCCCACCGCTTCACTTCATCAGTCCCTCGGTCTGTACAAAGGCCTCACAGCCTCTCTACCGGTTACAAACTCTCAGCAAGACGGATATCTCAATTTGCTCCTGATGTGTATGGGTATTGGCAGCCCTGGCACACTGAGAGAAGTTTTCCGGGGCTATACCGGAGACAAGAAAGCCCCTCAGCTAATTGCTGATGATGAAAAAGTCAAAGCCGCACCTCTACCAGAACTGACCGGAGACGTATTTAAGGCAGCGGGCGGAAAAGGCTTTCAAAGGCCGTTTGAGCTGGCGACGCTGAGGCTGCGCAACATGGGTGAAGTGCTGAGGAATTGGAAAACCTATGTGCCGGATGCAGCTTACCTAACACAGCGAGGAGCGACTTTTCTGCTGGATAAGGATGGGGCGATTGTGTATGAATGGCGCGATCGCAACATTCTTGGCTTTGCTGAAAACATGAGTCAGCCGCTCTCTTTCCTCGGTAATTACGTTCCTGCCTATCGCCCAACACCGCCCGCCTGAAAGGGTTGAAAATTTCTCCTCAAAAATAAAAAACGTTCACGGGTCTATTCCCTCGGCGACTGAGCGAAACCGTTGCCACGTCTACGTCAAAATAATTTACAATGTTTAACAGTTAGTACTGTTGATAGATGTATTAGTATCTCTATCCGAACGCTCGCCGCAGGCCAAATGACTGGCTGACGGTAGAAAGTTAATGCGGCTAACGCCCGTCTTATTGCTCAATATAAGAGCATAAGAATGGCTGAATTGCTCCAATTTGTAAGCACCGCCTCCGTAGTTTTATGGCGTGGTGTGCTAACGGTCTACCAGACCATATCCCAGACTTCAACTAAAGAATCACCATGAAAGACCTGACCCGCTACCGGAATATCGGTATCTTTGCCCACGTAGATGCGGGCAAGACCACCACAACCGAAAGAATCTTGAAGCTCACCGGCAAAATCCACAAGATCGGTGAAGTTCATGATGGTGCGGCAACCACAGACTTCATGGACCAAGAGCAAGAGCGCGGCATTACCATTCAGTCTGCGGCGACTACCTGCTTTTGGGATGATCACCAGCTTAATATCATCGACACCCCCGGACACGTGGACTTCACCATTGAGGTGTACCGCTCCCTGAAAGTACTTGACGGTGGCGTTGGCGTATTTTGCGCTTCTGGTGGTGTAGAGCCTCAGTCCGAAACAAACTGGCGCTACGCAAACGAATCCAAAGTAGCTCGCATCATCTATGTCAATAAGCTCGATCGTACTGGCGGTGACTTCTACAGCGTGATTAAGCAGGTAGAGGAAATTCTGGCTGCTAAGCCGCTGGTTATGGTGTTGCCTATCGGTATCGAAGATAACTTCGTAGGCGTTGTGGATCTGCTCACCCAGAAAGCTTGGATTTGGGATGACTCTGGCGACCCAATGAACTACGAGCTTACCGATGTCCCTGAAGATATGAAGGATAAGGTCGCTGAGTACCGCGAAATGCTGATTGAGTCTGCGGTGGAAATTGATGACGATGTAATGGAGTCTTACCTAGAAGGTAACGAGCCCGACATCGACACGCTCAAGCGCTGCATTCGCAAAGGCACCCGCGAGCTAACGTTCTTCCCCACTTACTGTGGCTCTTCCTTTAAGAACAAAGGTGTGCAGAACGTATTGGACGCGGTTGTAGACTACCTACCAAACCCAACTGAAATCGCGCCTCAGCCTGAAGTTGACCTCGATGGTAACGAGACAGGTGGTGTTGCGAAAGTGACGCCTGATGCACCTTTGCGTGCGCTTGCGTTCAAAATCATGGACGACCGCTACGGCGCGCTCACCTTTATCCGCATCTACTCCGGTACGCTCAGCAAGGGCGACACCGTTCTCAATACCTTTACGGGTAAGACAGATCGTGTAGGCCGCTTAGTGTCTATGCACGCCGACTCCCGTGAGGAAATCGACGTTGCCCAAGCGGGTGACATCGTTGCCATCGTAGGTATGAAGAACGTGCAGACAGGTCACACACTTTGTGATCCTAAGAACCCTGCAACGCTTGAACCGATGGTCTTCCCTGATCCGGTTATCTCAATTGCCATTGAGCCTAAGGACAAGGGTGGTTCTGAGAAGATGGGTCTGGCATTGAGCAAGATGGTCCAAGAGGATCCTTCCTTCTATGTAGAGACTGACCAGGAAAGTGGCGAAGTCATCATTAAGGGGATGGGCGAGCTTCACCTCGATATTAAGGTGGACATTCTTAAGCGTACTCACGGCGTAGAAGTAGAAGTGGGTAAGCCGCAGGTTGCTTATCGTGAGTCTATTACCAAGATTCTGCAAGATTCTTACACTCACAAGAAGCAGTCTGGTGGTTCTGGTCAGTTTGCAAAGATTGACTACACTATTGAGCCTTCTGAAGTGGGTGTTGGCTTTGAGTTTGAGTCGAAGGTTACGGGCGGTAATGTTCCTCGTGAATTCTGGCCTGCGGTAGAGAAAGGATTTGCAAACAGCATGGAGAAAGGGCCTTTGGCTGGCTACCCCATGGTGGATGTGAAGGTGACTCTTTCGGATGGTGGTTTCCACGCGGTGGATTCGAGTGCGATCGCATTCGAAATCGCTGCAAAATCCGCCTACCGTCAGTCTTTCCCCAAGGCTGGCCCACAGATCCTTGAGCCCATCATGAACGTCGACGTATTCACTCCCGACGATCACATGGGTGACGTCATCGGTGATCTGAACCGTCGTCGCGGCATGATCAAGTCTCAGAACTCAAACCCAATGGGTGTGCGCATCAAAGCAGATGTTCCTTTGAGTGAAATGTTTGGCTACATCGGCGACCTGCGCACCATGACCTCTGGTCGCGGTCAGTTCTCCATGGAATTTGGCAACTATGCCCCATGTCCTAAGAATGTTGCTGAAGAAGTGATCAAAGAAGCCAAAGAGCGTCAGGAAGCGGCTAAGAAGTAAGCGACTGATTTGAAGCCTGATTAAAGGCCTCTGATCAGTGGCCGCTGATTAGTGGACACAAAGGGCATCTCCCGATCCTCAGTGATTGGGAGATGCCCTTCTTCATAAGCCCCCAACATTTAGACCTTCGCTATTATTTATTCATGGAGCTAAAAGCCTTACCTACCGATATTGTCCTCAGCGAATCCAAAGAAGTGCTGAGCCATATCAAAATGGACCGTAGCCTTTACCCTGGCACCTACGTCGATATTGACGGCCATACCTACCAAATTCTGGTGCGGCGTCATCAGTACCAGCTCAAGCTAGGTCGCTACTATCTCCACAAAGCCGTCGTTCACGTAAAGGAAACAGCCGTACCCGAAGAAAGAACGCTGCTGAATGGTGACTGGGTTATTGGTGACATTACCTGCACCTACAACGCCCGCTCCGAGCTAGTCCGCTGCGCCATCAACCCTAGCGGCCCCTGTAGCGACTGCATCCATTACGAGCCGCTAAAGTAGCTGTTTTTTGTAGAATTGAAAGACCTTCGTACTCATGGCAACAAGCGATGATGACTCTAACGTTAGAAATGAAGTCCGCAGACCTCCGGCTAGGTGATGCCGAATTCTACCGACTGTGCCAAGCGAACCGGGACTTAAAACTAGAGCTGACTGCGGAAGGAAATCTCATTATTATGCCGCCAACAGGATGGGATACAGGTCGCTGCAATAACGATCTAAGTTGGTACGTTACTAGCTGGGCTAAAAAAGACGACACTGGTATCGCCTTCGACTCATCAACAGGATTCAGACTCCCAAACGGTGCAACTCGCTCTCTAGACGTTTCATGGGTGCAGAAGACACGCATAGAAGCGATTAATCCTGACCCTGATAAATTTCTGCCGCTGTGTCCTGACTTTGCAATAGAACTTCGCTCCGTGAGTGACAGTTTGTCTAATACACAAGACAAGATGCAGGAGTACCTCGATAACGGACTGAGGCTAGGATGGCTTATTGATCCAAAGAGACGAAAAGTCGAGATTTATAGAGCCGAGAGTTCTGTAGAAACAGTAGATTTCCCAACGGATTTATCAGGAGAGACAGTCCTTACGGGTTTTACTCTTGATGTTACTAAAGTCTTTGCTTGAGGAGTCTACTAATGGTACAAGCCCCACCTAAACCAATAACATTAGAAGATTTCTTGGCACAGCCAGAAACCAAACCTGCTAGTGAATATCTGGATGGAAAAATTAGCCAAAAACCCATGCCACAAGGTGAACATAGCAGAATTCAAGTTAAGTTGGGTGCCGCGCTTGACGAAAAGCTAAACCCTGACAAGACAGCTGCTGCGTTTACTGAACTTCGCTGTACATTCGACGGGATCTCTATCGTTCCTGACATTTCTGTTTTTATTTGGGATAGAATTCCTCGAAAGGAAAATGGCAGAGTCGAAAATGTTTTTCCAATTCCTCCCGACTGGATTATCGAAATTTTATCGCCTGGGGAGGGCTATAAGAAAGTCAATAAGAAGATTTTGCGCTGTCTTGAACATGGCGCGGCAATGGGCTGGCTGATCGATCCTTCTGAAGATGCGGTATATGTGCATCAGCCGGATCAGCATACTGCCATTTACGACCTGGCCGATAACGCACCAGAAACACCACTGCCTGTACCAGACTTCGCCAAAGAATTTAGCCTTACGATAGGCAATCTTTTTGCCTGGCTCGTTCTTTAGTCATTCTCACAGTCTGTTTTGCCGGGTATGAGATGACGTCTCCTCTGATTTTCGCATCAGAAGCGATACAGGCTCACCCAATAAAACTCGGTTGCGAAATGAAGGTGTGCAAATAAATTAAAAGGTAGTAGGCCGCAATAGGCGTGAGCACGAGGAAGCTTCTCCAAACACGATGAGGGGCGATGGACCTGGGATGCTTCATTAAGACACGAAAGGAAAGATAGGCAACCGTTACAACATATAGCCCAAAAACGCCCATGGCTGGAGAGAAAAAGTAAGACTCCAGAACGCTATTACTAAAATGACGGTCGTGATAATAGTCGTATTGCCAAAGCCCATAATCAGACACCGTTGTTTTTACCGCTGCAAATACCAATCCCAGACAGCTAGAGCCATTGAACAAAATGAGTCCATTGAAAATCTCTTTTTGGGACAGGCCTTTAACCCTCTTGTTCACCAGAATGGGCAGCAAGCTCACTAGCAATAAAGAGACGAATGGACCTGCTTGAAAACTCACAAGCGTCCAGCCTAATTGACTGTAAATTCCTGTGTTGGCCTGTGCCCCGACCGTGTATAAGCAGTAGGGCACACTGACAAATACAATCAACACGGCCAGCACGTGTGCTGTTATTTTGCTCACGATGATAAACCGACTCATGCCATAAACCCTCTCCCAGCGCTTCTATAGCATCTGTAGAGTTGCTTAGGACACTACTGTTGGCCGAAATGTTGGCTGAAACCGTTACCTAGCAACGAGCAACTCTACTAGCAGCGGTGAGACCCCGCGTCGTCGTGCGGCGCTAGGGAATGCTCACCAAGACAAAGTAAGAATGCATCTTTGCTTTGCTATATCTCTTTCAATCTGGCTTGCTACCGTTACAGAAAGAACAATAAGACAAAATAGAATGTGAAAATAGCGCTCGCTAGCTGTTTAAACGAAATGTGTTGCTATCTGCAACGATAGGAAAAAATAGAAAATATGACTTGAGAGTGGTTTGTAATGGTCTTATTTGTAATGATTTTGTAAATGACGAAGTATTGCCAGGAATAACCTACAGGGCCACTGATGATATCTGAAGTAAATTCTGCGGCATATTAAGCAGGACCGAAATATATTTGTTTTTTCTTACGAACTTATAATGTCTAAGCTTTCTCCTCGACACAACGCTGCGCTTATTGTGGGCAGCGCAACAACACTTGTGCCCGGCATGATTATGGCCGGATTTATGCCCGAGTGGAATGTATTGCCAGCTACTAGCTGGTTGGCGATCGCAGCTATTGGTTCAGCCGTTGCCGGTGTTAT
>JBHJIY010000020.1:0-11469 GCA_050042985.1 Phormidesmis sp.
CTCGCCGTGGTCAATAGTCCGTAAGACAGTGCCTGACGTAACCAAAAACGCCAGTTTAGATAGCGAGATCGCTCAGCTGAATGCTTTCGTATCTTCGTTTCATCGTCAAACTGCTTCATGCCGAAACTCTCTCTCTTTAAAAAACAGAAATATGATTTTGGGAATAGCTGGCCAATGAAATATCATTCCGAAATATCATTTCCAGTTTTTTTGTTCTAGCAGATAGCGGAAAGTCCTGTGGTCTGTCTTAGTGCCAGTTCGCCTGAAAGAGACTTTTTGGCCTGTTATTTTCTATCGGAGTGCGATCGCGCTTCAACTTACCTCAAAGAGGTACTTTTGTTCTGTTCATTCCACAACTCAACGTTCTACTGGCGTAGCAGGCGATTGCTGATAGGGCGGTAGTGCGATCGCATCAGAAATCATAGCTCTATCAAGAATCGCAATCACTCTAAGCAGGACTTGCATTCACTCCATGAAATTCTCTCTTCCCAAAAAGTTTAAAACTCTCTACATATCGAATATTCAGAGGAAATCCCTCTATAATCCATACACCCCTAAAACCACATATCTTGATTTTGTCATCTGTAGTGACGCTATATCTAGTACGCTAGAGACTCTTAGAAAGCCTTTAGAGGCGGCTCGATGTACATCTTGAATTGATGACGAGCCCCGAGGGCCCGCTAAACGGTCTTGTCTAGACAAATTTAAAAAGCTCAACTCATACCACTCTGTTTATTCAACATCAGAGGGCCTATTTGGTGTCACAACATCAGCGACCAACAGTGTCGGCGGTCCTCACTTTCTCATCCACGAAAATCGTAGAGGTTGATTCGGTGCCCCCAGCAAATCCCCCGGTTAAAGAAGACCTTTGGAATCAAGTTTTAGCAAAATTAGAAGAGCAACTCAGTGGGCCCACCTTCGAAACCTGGATCAAGCCAACCCAAATCCAAAACCTCTCACAGCAGCAGCTAACCCTGCTGACAGACAACCCCTTTGCCCGCAATTGGCTGCAAAAGCACTACCTCACCCAAATTTCAGACGTCGCTGCTGAAATACTCGGCCACACAGTCAGTATTGCGATCGCAGTCAAAGACGACGTCGAAAGGCCACCAAGTCCATCAGAAGCGGCCACCCAATTTCCCGCAGCCGTCCCAGCTGCAACCCCAGCCGCTCCCGAAAAAAATCAAACGGCCTCTTCTGACCTCAACCCCAAAGCCATCTTTTCGCGCTTCGTGGTAGGTGCCAACAACCGGATGGCCCATGCTGCGGCTCTTGCCGTTGCCGAGTCGCCTGGCCGTGAGTTCAATCCTCTTTTCTTGTGTGGCGGCGTAGGATTGGGCAAAACGCACCTGATGCAGGCCATCGGCCACTACCGCATGGAAAGCGACAAAAATGCCAAAGTCGCCTACGTCTCTACCGAAACCTTTACCAACGACCTCATCGCCTCTATCCGCCGCGACACCATGCAGCGCTTCCGCGAGCAGTACCGCGAAGTTGATGTCATCCTCGTAGACGATATCCAGTTCATTGAAGGCAAAGAATACACCCAGGAAGAATTCTTCCATACCTTCAATACGCTTCACGAGGCTGGCAAACAAATCGTTCTCGCCTCCGACCGCCCACCCAACAAAATTCCTCGCCTGCAAGACAGACTCTGCTCTCGGTTCTCCATGGGCCTCATTGCCGATATCCAATCGCCCGACTTTGAAACCCGCATGGCCATTCTGCAAAAGAAAGCAGAGTACGAGCAGGTGAATATTTCTAGGCCGGTGACGGAATATATTGCGTCTTCCTACGTCACCAATATTCGTGAGCTAGAAGGGGCACTAACCAGAGCGATCGCATACACCTCGATCTCCGGCCTACCCATGACAGTAGAAAATCTCGTCCCAGTGCTAAACCCACCGGCCGAGCGCATAGAGTCCTCACCCAAGTCTGTCATCAAAGCCATATCTGAAGCGTTCAGCATCTCCATTGAAGATCTCAAAAGCAACTCTCGGCGTAGAGAAATCAGCTTGGCACGTCAGGTAGGCATGTACCTCATGCGTCAGCACACCGATCTGAGCCTGCCAAAAATTGGTGACCAGTTTGGCGGCAAAGACCACACGACGGTGATGTACAGCTGTGACAAAATTGCTCAGCTCATTAAGCGCGACCTTAACCTGGCGCAGACTGTGAGGGAAGTAAGCGATCGCATCACCCTCTCCTCCAACAGCTAACAAAAACAGCTATGCAGACGCTCAGCTGACCTGTGCCCCTGCATAGCTGAGGTCCATTCTGAGGTCCATTGGCCCCCACCCTATCTATCTAGATAGGGTGGGGGCTTTTTAGCGACGGCTTATCCACAGGCTGACGATAGGCGTATTCACCGACACTCTTTTTATGTAGCTAGCATCACGTATAGTCTTCAGCAATATATTAAGAAAATATAAATTGTACTCAGGATTTTCCTGTGGAAAACCCTCAAAAACTTGTGGAAAACCTGTGGAGAGCTTGTGGGAAAAGTAAGGCCATTTGTGGAAAAAAATGCAGGCCCTGTAAGGGCTGTGGATAACTCACTTTCTTTTCCACAGGTTTTCCACAGGCCAATAATTGTCCTATCCCATGACTACTGAGGCCTAGATGAGGTTATCCACAATTTCCACAGCCTCTACTACTACTACTTTAAATACTTCTTTTAAAAGAGATCAGAAAGAGTAGAACCGTCAGAAAAGCAATGAGATAGATTTACTGAACTAGGTAAATAGGGTGATAGTATTGGGCATCTTCGGAGGTCTCTTTTACACCTCTCTTATACCTCTCTGGCCCTTTATTAGTTCCCACCTGAGCGATGAAATTTAGCTGTCCACAAACCGATTTCAACACTCACTTCTCGCTCGTTAGTCGCGCAGTTCCCTCCAGACCCAGCAAGCCTGTATTAGGCAACGTGCTAGTAACAGCCAGTACAGATACGCAGCTTGTTACGCTGGTGGGCTTTGATGAAACCTTGGGTATCCAGACTTCATTTGCTGCGCAGGTGAACGAAAGCGGATCGCTAACCCTACCCGCAAAGCTCCTTGGTGATATCGTCTCCCGTTTGCCAAACGAAGATATTGACATCAGCGAAGACGAAGATGACCCCGTTGTGATTTTGGCCTGTTCTGCCGGACGCTATCAAGTTCGTGGCCTCAGTGCAGAAGATTATCCCAGCCTGCCCGAGATAGAATCACAAGAGACCGTTAAAATTTCTGCGGATGCACTGATAGAAGGCCTTAGAGGGGCTTTGTTCGCCACTAGCAGCGACGAAACTAAGCAAGTGCTAACCGGCGTACATCTCACAGCTAGTAATCAGAGTCTGGAGTTTGCAGCTACCGATGGACACCGTCTGGCAGTGGTGCAAACCATTGACGAAGACGATGCGGCTACGACTGACCTCAATATGAAGGTGACGATCCCTGGCAAGGCGCTCAGAGAACTAGAGCGAATCCTTCAGGCTTATCCCAGCAGTGAGCCCGTAGCGTTCAAGTTAGACGAAACTCAAGTCGTATTCGACCTAGGTCAGCAGCGCATTACCACTCGCCTGCTAGAAGGCCAATATCCCAACTACCGTCAGCTCATCCCAAACAAATTCGAGCGCCAGCTCACGCTAGACCGTAAGCAGTTCACCTCATCACTAGAGCGAATTGCCGTTATGGCCGACCAGCGAAACAATATCGTGAAGCTGTCGATCGACAGCGAAAGCCAGTCGCTAGCACTCTCTGTAGAAGCTCAAGAAGTGGGTAGCGGTTTGGAAAATTTGCCCGCACAGGTCACGGGCGATAGCTTAGACATCGCATTCAATGTACGCTATCTGCTCGAAGGCCTCAAAGCCCTACCTACCTCTGAAATTCAGATTCAGTGCAACACCGCAACTAGTCCGTCGGTTCTCACACCACTCGGTGGACCAAAGATTACATATTTGGTGATGCCTGTACAAATTCGCAGCTAATAGCTTCGTTGTAATGCAAACTTGGACTCTCATTTTGATGTCGTTATCCAAGGCACATCAAGCTGCTGAAAAGCTAGATAAATATATCAAGAAATATTGATAAGTTATGACCTAGATCATGGTCTTATCAATGTGATTCAGGGAATTGTATTAGCAGTGGCCGCCGTAGCTACCTATGAAAGCTGCGAGTGAGGACTACTCAATTTCCCTTATATTTCATTGAGATAACGAACTATGGACTTAGCTTTTGCAGCATTGATGTTTGGTGCAGTGTTGGTAATGTTCAGCAAAGAGGTGCTGAATGGCTAAAAGAACGGGTTGTGCTTGCTATCCACAGCCAAATCTACAATTGGAAAAACAAAAAGGCCACTGACAAATTGTCAGCGGCCTTTTCGAGATCTGTAATTATTTGGTTTCTACCTGAGGCTTCAGCTGCACGCCTCTGGCTTGTCTTTAGTCCCAAAGAACTCTATGCGATAGTCAGAAACTTCTATGCCTGTTTGGGCTTTCACCTGTTCCAAAATATAGGCCGGTAACTCAACGTTAATATCGATGATTCGCCGGGTTTCGGTGCAGTTGACATGACTATGCGATGAGCTGATATGCCCATAAAGACGACCATCAGAACGCTCAACGCATTCAATGATTCCTTGCTCTGAAAGTGCCTCTAAGTTTTGATAGACAGAGGTATGTCCAATTTCTCGGCCTAGTCGGTTCAGCTGGTCGTAAATAGAGCGGGCCGACAAATGCTCTTTCTCTTGCCAGAGCAACTCCAAAATATATCGTCGCTGACGGCTCAGTCTCATCCCTAACGTCTGACACCGCTCAATTGCATCCTCTAGGGATTTGATAGGTGAGTTGGGTGGGAGAGCTGATGTCTGCATGGTGTGACGGATAGAAGGCTTTAAAGGTCGGCATGCAGAACTGCGTGCCCTAGGCCGAAGTCAATACCACTTTAGCTCGAATCTCTGAGAATTGTCTATTTGCGATGGATTGATGGTGATAGGCGTCTTGCCGATGCGGCAGACAAAATAGCTCAATAGAGAAAGCAAAGAATCTCACAGAAAAAGAGCTATTCGTTGCTATTTAGTCTCTTTTGACAACCTTGTCTTCTGTCCGAAAGAATTGTCGAGTGAGCGCTGATTCACTATTTCGTTCACTGTCTTTGAGGGCTTCTAAATCTGCTGGGTCAGCTAGCGTATTGACGCCAGTGAGTAGACTCTGTAGCTGGGCCGCATTGGCTGTGTTTTCATTGTCTACATCAGCTATCGCTGCAATGTCTGCTGCAATGTCTTCAGAGGGGGCAGAGATTTGAACGCTACTTTCGTCTGAGGTATTGCTGCTGTCAGCGGTGTTGTTTTCAGCAGTAGTAATCTCGTTGGTGCCCTCTTCGACAGTACTCTCTTCAGCTGTACTAGTCTCAACAGAGACCTCCTCCGTTGTTTCTGTTGAAATAGCTTCTGCATTATCTGGTGCGATGGCGCGAACTGGTGTAGCTGACAGCTCTGTAGTGTCCGCTTCCTCTCGTAAGCTATCTAGCGTGAGTAATTCCGTCGTCTCGTTGTTTGTTGCTTCTACCTCTTCGTTCTGGTTGCTGTCTGTTACCTGTGAAGCCACAACTGTAGGATCAGCAATCTCTCCTGTTGGGCTGAAGACAATACCAATATCTGGCACGGGCATATCTTTGTGCTCGCTATCGTTGCTCTTGTCTGCTATTGGCGTAGTTGCCGTAGCTGAGGCCACATAGGACGTTGTATCACTAGGTTCAGCAGGAGGTAAGCCAAAAGATATTGCAAACTCGGAGAGTTCAGTAAGAATCTGGTTATCTACATCACTGGACCCAAAGATAGGTTCGTTGTTTTCCTCGGCTCTAGCGGTGAGCCCTGTTGAGGTATTTGTGCCTGTGTTGGTTAAGCTGATTTGTTCCAAATGTGCTAGCGAGGCAATGTTTAGGTTTTTTGGGCTGTAGGCTCTTAGTGCAGAAGCGATCGCAGAAATGCGCCGGTCCTGATCGTCACTAATACTGTGAACGTTGTTGCCTAGCCCCGGCGCATTCCATCGGCGAGTATTGGGATCTATGTAAGCGTGAGTGCGCGCCCACAAAATAGCTTCATCTCCTTTCATTTGCAGACGCTTAGCCTGAGCCAATCGCTCAATGTAGCCTCCTCTATCCAGGGCTGCTAGCGGTGCTTGATTGGCGAGGTCTAGCCCATTGAGCTTTTCTTCAAGGGAGAGCTGCATCCCCAGTTGGGTAGCCTGTTCTTCTAGCTCAAGGCCCTGACGCTTTAGTCGCTGAAGCTGCTTTTTGTCTGCTTCCTCGGGTGAGTTAGCTTCATGCTGATAGGAAAATGTTCCTAGGTTCCAAACGCCGTTCCCAGGATCTGTGTGTCCGTAATAGGCCTGTGTTCGTTGCCCGTTTGCCTGCCGAGTTCCTTCGGCACTACCCACTGTGTGCGCAACTAATGAGTGCGTTCCGTTCTCAAAGATCCAGTCGTCCAGCCCTAGCGAATGATCTGCTGGGCTGAAAGCAACTGCCTCGCCTACAGGAAGGGCAGCAGCGTCAGTGCTTTGTGGTGTGGTGTTAGTTTCTATCGATACCGTATTGGCTGCAAAAGTTAGAGCGATATTGTCTGCTTCCGGTTCAGCCTGCTCAATAGCATCGAGATCAACTGTCTTTACAGGAAGCGCCTCTGCAGAAAGTTGGTCTTTGGAAAATGCGATGGCAGAGCCCCTCTCAAAGAGGATCGCCTCATTCTCCACAGTATCGTTCTCTTCTGTATCGTTCTCTTCTATCTCCAGACTCGCTGCGATAGGAGGCAAGTTCTTTCCTTGATAGGCCAATTCTGATGCTGCAATCTCGATGCGAGCAGGCCTTGCCGGTATGACAGGTGGCGTTAATGCCTGTGCTTGTACTGGCGGAAGCTCAAAGCTAAGGCCCATGTTTACATCTTGGGCTTTGGCAACGCCTGTCCAATGAATAAGAGTAACCAGTATGCTAATTGCAAAGAGATAAGGAGATTTCAGCATTAGAGGGAGGGCGCGATTGGGGGGTAAGGGGCGATTTTGATAAAAAGAAGAATAGACTTATTTGAATACTGTTGTTAAACCGATGCGACTAGCTGGCATTTAACGCTTTTTCTAGAACGTCTTTCGCAGGCTCTACGATCACCCAGGTGCCGTCGGGCTGTCGCCGCATTGTGGCAAAGCTAAGGTAGTCACCTTTGCCGATAGATTGGCTTGTTTTGATATCGCCATAGTTCACACTATCGAGCCCGCACAGCCTAAAGAGATAGGCCGGAATTTCAGGTGTAGAGTAGAGCGCGCAGCTACCGATCTCACTCAGCTCTACTTCTCCGTCGAAGGGCGCTTTTACTGAGTCGCCGTTGAGCTGAAGCGAAATGTCTCCAAGGCTGCCAGCTACTGGGTGACCGGCAATGTCATCCCCTGGGTTGAGGGTCCACTGTTGCTGCAAAGTAATGGCTCTAGGGGTAGGCGCAGAGTGTGCACTACAGCTGCCAAGCCAAAGAGCACTCACCAGCAGCGGTAAGTACTTTGTTATCCATCGGCTGTAGTGCTGATTTGAGCCGTTACTGTGCCTAGTGTTTGAAGCGGTAACCTGCGTATTCGTCATTTTCATAGAGGATAACGAGAGTGGTGTTGGGGTCAAAAGCGAGAGGGTAAGCTTCGCGCTCAGCTTTTACCCCCGCGCGAATATTGAGGGCAGAAAGCTGGCAGTAGGGCTCTGCCGCAATTTGACGAATTCGCGTTTTGGACTCTCGCTCGGGCACGGACAGAATCTCTAGAAGCTGCTGGCGCGAGAGCTGTGCTGTGCTGACCACATCAGTGGTGCAGTCTTGAGAGAGGTGCTCCAAAGCTTTTCCTGTGATTGGTGTGCGCGCAAAGGCGATAGGGTCACTCAGCAGGGTTTTAATCCCATTGAAATCGAGTAATAAGCCAGCTAAGGAAATGATGAGTCCACAGGCTAAGATCGGTTTGATAGAACGGTGTGAGCTAGCGGGTTGAGGTTGTGACATAGTCAGAGGTCTCTGAACGAATGGATAAAACAATAGGCCTAAGCGATGAGAGGATGCACAATTTCTGTAGACTGCTGCTGCGCACAGATTACAGTGAGCTACCTAAAAACAACCCTAGAAGCGTGATTCCCAAACGGTATGCCGATGTCAGGTCAGATGATTTGGTAACAACAACTCGATAGATAGCAAATGAGATAACGCTGAACAGAATTAGTAACAGCGGCATCCGCAAGATGGGGTAGCTGAGCACAGCTGCTTCGATCATGATTCGTGCGATCGCAGCCCCACTAAACCAAATCGCCCCATCCAACCAAGAGAAACGGCTTTTTGCCGAGTTGCTGTAGCTTGGCCTATTCCGTTTCGTCCGATTGAAAAGGTTGCCTAGGTTAAGACCCCATCGTCTGCTTTTGCGGCTAGAACGACTGTGGCTACCTGACTCTGTTGGTTCATTTTCCAAGTAGTCTTCTACGCTAGGTCCAGCAGTTACTGGCTGAGAAAAAGGTGGCTGAGAAAAAGGCATCTTGACGAAAGGCTGCACGCTGTTACTGCCTTTGCTTGCAGAGTTTGGCTCTTCATAAGACTCTCGGTAAGCAGCCGACTTTCGGTTGCGAAGCGTTTCGGCTGTGAGCTGAGCTTCTTGCTCGGCGTGGTGCAAGTTGATGGTGGTGTGGTTCAGTGCAAAGTGACCTTGGGAGTCTCTCGTGAGATGCGGGACCGCCGCAGAGGGGTACTGCTCTAGGAACTTCGCAATGGTGTCGAGCTGTGGATGGCTGTGGATTCCCTGACGACGTAGCGCTAGTGCTGCTTGCTGCGCGGAGCGCTTCAGGGCCAAAATTTCGGTGGCTTGCTGCTGCGATCGCTCGTTGATATTTTGAGCGTGCACTTCCATCCGATAAATCTCTTGTGAAACCAGCTCATCGGCGCGACTCGCCTGAGCACCTGAGCGGTGCTTGAGTGCTTCTATCGCTGTCGCCTGGCGGCTACCGTTGCTTGCATGGCCAGAAGAAGACGGCTGCCGAACAGACTGAGCTGCACTGCTAAAGGGAGAGGACTCAAAAGAAGACTGGCCAAAGGCAGATGCCTGAGGAGAAGACCATGGCATTGAAATGGTCTCGCCCGCTGGTGGCTCAGACTCAAGCAGTCTCAGTTTGTCTCGAATAGCTTGCAGTTCCATGTCAGTTTTTTTCATAGCTCAAAAACGCGCAGCGAAACGCCAGAAAGAAGAGTGGGACGCTCTCGCCTATTGCTTGGTACAAGTGTACTATATATTTCTCAAAAAGTACCTTTCCAATCCAAAAAAGATTTTGAAGATGTCTTTAAAATCGCTTTAATAACAGTTTCCTTTAAGTGCTGAAGTCACTGTATACAGGTCACTTAAGGCTTTTTTTGAGGCCGTAAAGCAGAGGAAAGCAAGTTGAAAAATAGTCTGGTTTCTATGTACTACTTGTGTCGTTTTTGGATAGTACAGTATCGATATTTACGGTGGCTATGCCTGCTGAGGCTTTTGCCTAGAAGCAAACCGAAGCAAACCTCGATAATTAAGTTCATCGCCATATTTTCTGCGGCGTTTGCTGACCGATGTAACCTGATTTTTAGGGCATTCTGAGTAAGCTAGTTGGCAAATTCAAAGGTGTGACTCATGTAGCGTGTGAGGCCAATGACTAAAGTGGTAATGATTGCGATTCTCTACAAGAAGGGATACGCCATATTACATCTGTCATAAGCTGTGTACGCGAAGCTACCAAAACACCCCAGGCAAAGAGTACTAGACACAGAGGATTATCGAGGTTAATGGTCAAAGCTGACTGGAGAGTCTCTCGGCGAATATTTCGATTTACTGAGCCGTCTTCACCGCGACCTGCTGTACGCCGACCTATGCCATCTTCCTCAGGGCGCGAAGCCGATAATCCTGCCTACCACTCTGCAATGGCGCTGCTGCTGGCCGGGCAGGTCATCCATCGGCTATTGCGCGGTCGCTGGGGGCAGCGCCAAATTATGGACCATTTGATGTGCGCGGGACCTCGTTGCCTAGCACCGGTTGTGGTGACCAATATCTGTGCGGGCATTATTTTTGCTATTCAAACAGCCAGAGAAATGGCGCGCTTTGGTGCGGTGAGCTCCCTGGGCGGCGCGTTTGCGGCTGCCTACTGCCGTGAGCTAGCGCCGCTGCTAACGGCGGGCGTATTGGCTTGCCAGGTAGGCTCTGCTTTTGCCGCCGAAATCGCCACAATGAAGCTCACTCAGCAAATTGATGCGTTAAAAATGCTGCGCACCGACCCAATCGACTATTTGGTGATGCCTCGGGTGTTAGCGTGTGCCATCATGCTTCCTGTTCTGACGATTTTGGCGTTGTTTTGCGGTGTGGTCAGCGGCGGCCTGATTACGACACAAACCTACGAGCTCTCGATGACAACATTTTTGGATGGGGTGCGAGGCTACTTGAGTGTGTCAGATGTGATGATGGTGCTGTTCAAGGCGACTTTGTTTGGCTGGGTGATTGCTGTGACGAGCTGTAGTCGTGGGCTGACAGCAGCTCTCCACGGCAAGGGTGTTGGTCAGTCAGCCACGTCTGCGGTCGTTACCGCTTGGATCTCACTGTTTCTCATCGATTTAGTCATTTCTTGCTTGGCGATTATTCCTCTGCTGCACTGAAACACAACCTTCACGGTGTTGTCACAAGAAAGTCATACGGACCCTTCAGTATATTTACTTAGGAGTGATAAATCGCTTCCTCACACTTTTTGCCGATATCGTGCAGCACTTGCTTCTTCTTTGCTGAGACGATATCGGTTTTTTCTTGTGTTTACGCCTGTGCGTCAAACTGCTGTGTGTGAAACTGAGCGTAGCGACCATTCTGGCTCAGGAGTTCTGAATGCGTCCCCGACTCCAAAATTTTGCCGTTCTCTAAAAACAGAATGCGATTAGCCTGCCGTACGGTGCTGAGCCGATGCGCAATGATAAATACAGTGCGATCTTTCATGGCTCTTTCTAAGGCTTCTTGCACAAGTGCTTCCGATTCTGGATCTAGAGCGCTAGTCGCTTCGTCGAGAATGAGGATACGCGGATTGCGATAGATAGCACGAGCGATCGCAACTCTCTGCCGTTGGCCACCCGAAAAGTTGCTGCCCCGCTCACCCACCCAAGTGTGATACCCCTGAGACATCGCACTAATAAAGTCGTGTGCATTGGCGACCTTTGCCGCTGCCTCAATTGCCGCATAGTCTAGCTCCGTTTGGCCATAGGCAATATTCTGCGCAATCGTCCCCGAAAATAGCGCGGTCTCTTGGGGCACAGTCCCCATTTGATGCCGCAAGCTCTCAATCGTCACAGTTTTGATATCGATGCCGTCGATTAATACTTGCCCTTCCTGCGCATCGTAATTTCGTGCAAGTAAGTTGACGATGTCGGTTTTACCCGCACCAGAGTGGCCCACCAGTGCTATAACCTCTCCTGTCTGTACCTTCAAAT
>JBHJIY010000021.1:0-71511 GCA_050042985.1 Phormidesmis sp.
ATAGCTTTCTAGAAGGCATAATGAATGTACTATCAAACTCCATGAGTCTCTAATAATTGGCCACTCAGTTCAGACTGTTTCTCATTTCAATACAGTGCTACGGACCTGAAAAGATCACTTCTTCCAAATCGGCTCGGCTGAGTGAATATTTGAAGCTGCGCTGCACGGCTTTACCACCACTGCTGGCGTAGTACACCACGATAGAGTCCACATCCAATCGCAGCTCGGCGGTCCAGCCTGTGCTAGAAAATCGCCATTGGCTGATGTCTTTGTTGTCGCGCTCGGCACCGAGGCCGGTGAGCCAAGATTCGATTTCGGGGAGGGGGTGGCTGTAAAGAGGGGTGGAGGAGGGTGGCATTTGGATGAAGGGAGAGGGGGGTGAAGGGAGCAGGTGAAAGTTATAGCGTCAAGATCTCTATTGTGGAGCGTGATGGAACGGGAATGTCGGGAGACAGAGAGGGTTTAAGGGTAGGCGTAATGCCTTCGGGTGGAGCGACTTTTGGAGATTCGGTTTCTGGAGTAACTACTTCTGGTAAAACGATCGCACCTTGTGTAATGGGAAGTTCACTTTTGGAAAGGCCCATAGTGAAAACGAGAATAAGGCAGGCAACGAAGGTAATGCCGAGAATGAAAAGAGCGAAGAGTTCTCCGCCAGAAAGAGGGCGATCTGTGGGATCTAGGTAGGCACTGTCTGTGGGATTGTAGGGTTTGCCGCTGGGTGCTTGCTGACTTAGGGGCTGCATGACAGAGAGGCGAGAGTAGCCGATTTTGTAGTCGTAGGCGAGGCGCTTTTCGGGGCTACTAAGGGTGGCGTAGGCTTCGTTGAGAGCTTGGAACTTTACGGTGGCGATCGCACTTTCCAGTTCAGTGGTATCAGGATGATACAGCTTACTCAAATCGCGATAGGCCCGGCGAACATCTTGTACGGAGGCACCAGGACGCAAGCCTAGCAAGGTGTAAAAATCGTCGCTCGACTGAGCACTTTGCTGAATCTTTTGCCGAGAATCGGATGGTTGAGAAGGAGATGTCATAAGCCGTTTTAGAAATGATCTCCTTACATCAGGCAGGTAAATAGTCTAGCTGAGCACGGGTGAGACGAATTTGTGCGATCGCAAACACCACCGGAATCACCCGACCGTAGTTTGTCGCCACCGCTCGCCAGCCCAAATCGGCTAAAAACCACGTCCACAGCGCTGGGCCCAAAAAGGCAAAAGCACCCCTAATTGCGCCATAGCGAGCCGTCGTTAGCCAGGCACCGCGAGCCGCCGCCTGCACAGTCACCCGAGACTGAACTTGCGCCGCCGCGCTGAGCCCACCTTTTAGCAGTGCTTGCTTAGCCACTTGATAGCGAGCCACATGTAGCGCTAACTGCTGGGAGATTTGCCCCAATAGCCAAGGGCGAACCATCGCACTCACCACTAACGCACTGCTGCCTTTTGCCAATAGCGCGAGCGGATTCTTTTTAAGCGTATCGGGCTAATGAGAAAACTCTTCCGTGCCGACTATAGCGCTGTGTAGCTGTTGGCTCGTGCGCTGCTGCTCACGCTTCGGCAGCTTTTGCCATGTTTTTTCAAGCAGTACCAAAAAGACTTCCGACTCTAGCTCGGCGGTAGAAAGCTCTGCGTATTGGCGCATTTTAAGATATCGACAGACCTGTAAAAGCGTTTGCCGGTAGCTCACTTGGCGGGTTTGGCTACGCAGCACAGTCAGCCCATCAGCGGCTAAAAATCGAAAGCGCTCTTCTAAAAGCGAAATTTGATCGGGGCGAGAGCGTTTACTAATGTCGACTGGCTGCGGCGTATACAGATAATCTAATGGATTGAACTTAGGCTGAAACAACAGCTGGGCCATATCGTAGAGTTCGTCGTCGGTGGCAAGTTCTAGGCCACTTCTCAGCTCATCCGTCTGGGCGTCTCCCTGGGCATTTTTCCGGGCATCTCTTAATTGATCAAGGGGCTTTGCCGACTGCGCCTTCATATGCCGTTTAATATCCAGAGTCGCAAGTTTAATTTATATAGATAAGTATAAGAGGGGTCGGCACATTATGTGGGACATCGCCATTATTGGAGCCGGGCTGGCTGGACTCACGTGTGGGCGACAGCTGAGGGCAGCTGGCTATCAGGTGTGCATACTCGACAAATCTAGAGGGCTGGGCGGTCGTATAGCAACACGGCGCGTGGTTACCGACAAGCGAGAAAACGTACGGGTAGATCACGGGTTGCGCTACTGGCCGGGCCCAGCAAGTGCAACGGCACCTCTACTGGCACCGCTCACCGAAGAGCTGATAGCCGCCGGAGTACTCAAACAGTGGCAGGTGAGCGCCTACGAACTGAGAGAAAACGACACCCTCATCAACGTAGACAATGGCCCGGTGTATGTTGCGCGCAATGGTATGAGCGCGATCGCAAAATATCTCGCTCAGGGATTCACCCCCGACGACACCCTACTCACCGGCTACCGAGCCACCCACCTGAGCCCCTACGACCAGGCAGACGGTGGCGGCTGGCGCATCGAATGCGACGACGGCAAAGTGGTCATGGCAGATAGATGTGTGATCGCCATCCCCGCCCCTCAGGCAGCAGACTTACTCACCACCTGCCCGACTGAGGCTTTAGCCCCATCTGTCTCAGCAACATCAGCCTCAGCCTCAGCAACATCAGCCTTAGAAAGTCTGCGCGCTGTCACTTACAACCCCTGCCTCACCGTCTTGGCAGGCTATGGTGAACGCCAAGAAATGGGCAAACTCAACGCCGATGGCTGGATGGTGACAGACACCATTGGCACCTCTACGAACTGGAGCTGCCTAGATAGCAGCAAACGCAGCCGTACCGATAGCACACCCGAAACGACCATCGTCATCCACAGCAAACCAGGATTCGCACAGAAGTACCTCGACGTGGGTGATTTACAGCCTGCCGCATCTGTCTTACTACGGGCAAACGCTCGCAAATTTGGCGACTGGATTGCCCAGCCCGACTGGTTTCAAATTCACCGCTGGCGCTATGCGGATGTTCGCCAGCCCTACCCTGAGGCCGCACTTTCCATTAGCGAAACCCTAGTCTGCGGTGGGGACTGGTGCGCGCCAAGCTCGCCGCAGGTTCAAAATATTGAAGCAGCTTATCTATCAGGAATAGCAATGGCTGAAACGTTTAAGCGATCCGACTAGATCCTCCGAACAGAGGAGCTGCGCCATCGCAGTAGCATTACAGACCCACATCACAGATCGGTAACACGCTACAGCGTTAAATTATCCTGACAAAAGAATTTGATTAGAGTCTTTATATCAGAACATTTGAGGGGCAACCTAGAATCAAACTTTTGGCCGGGCTCTCCAGCATTATCACTTACATGCGATCGCGCTTCACTTCACTTCGACGGCTCATATCGCGCTGGCGCTTCGTCATCACACAGCAATGCACGCCGCAGCAGCTAGCCCTCATTCCTCTATGCCTATTTCTGCTGCTCCTTATCCTGCTAGGCAACAGTCACCAGCAGCCGGACGTAGCCCTTATTCAAACCCGCCTCAACGAAGCACAGCCGACTGAAACGAACCGCGTACCGCCGCTAGAGCCCGCCCAGGCAGAAATTAATCCGACAGACATTAATTCAAAAATCCACGAGTCAGAAATTCGCGGGGTCTGGATCACCAATGTCGCTAGCAGTGTGATGTTTGCACCGTGGGGAATTCCTCGGGCGGTACGTCAGCTCGCCAAGATGAATTTCAACACGGTATACCCGGTGGTGTGGAATCGGGGCAAAAGCTTTTATCACAGCGACACTCTCAAGCGGCTAACTGGAAATGCGATCGCACCCATGATGTCGCTCACCCACCCCACCGAAGACCCGCTGGCAGAAATGCTTCGTACGGGCCACCAGCAGAATCTTCGCATCATCCCCTGGTTTGAATACGGCTTTATGGTGCCGCTAGGCTCCAAACTTGCCACCCAGCATCCCGACTGGCTCACTGCCCGGCAAAACGGTTCACACGAGCTACACGAAAGCAATCTCACCGGCAACCGGCAGTCGAAGGCGACTTTTCTCAGCAGACTGCTGGGCAGCGGCGCACCCAAAAGCCTAGGCTGGCTCAATCCACTACATCCAGAGGTCCAAACGCTAATCTCTGCGCTGGTTCAAGAAGTCATCAGTCAATACGACGTGGAAGGCATTCAATTTGACGACCACTTCAGCCTACCAGCGGACTTTGGCTACGACCCGTACACCGTCGCTCTTTACCAGGCTGAACACGACGGACAGCTACCGCCCAATCGCTCAGACAATGCAGATTGGCTTCGCTGGCGAGCAGATAAGTTCAGCCAGTTTGTCGGCACGCTGCACGACCAGGTAAAGGCTACCTGTCCCACCTGCCTATTTTCGCTATCGCCCAATCCGGCCAACTTCGCCTACCGCTTTCACCTGCAGGACTGGCGCACCTGGGTCGCCAACGATTGGATAGATGAACTCGTGGTTCAGGTTTACCGAGATGAGCTAGACAGCTTTGAAGGAGAGCTGGCAAAAGAAACGCTACAGTCGACGATGGATCGCATTCCAGTCAGCATCGGTATTCTGACAGGAACCTGGCGCAGACCCATCTCCTTTGAACAAATCAGGCAGCAGGTCGTCAGCAGCCGCGACCATCATTTTTCGGGCGTTTCATTCTTCTATTGGGACACGCTGTGGAGCTATTTCACCCCAGAATCACCGCAAAAGCGACGACAGAACTTTCGTGAACTCTTAGCTGATAAACCTCTCTAAGGGGTGACCAGATCAACATGTCATTCTCTAATTTTTCTGAACCTATTCTCTTACGCCTGACCCCTCAATGGGTAGCGTTTTCTAGACGTTGGGGATTGAGGGCAGTGCCCATCAAAGCAGGGGCGACGCTATGGCTCGGCTGGACTGGGCTCACGTGGCTAGCGTTTGTAGGGAGCTTGCTATTTGTTGAGGTCGGCGAGCGCAGCGACTTGTCTTTATTGGAAGGCGTATTGGGCGGAGGGCTAATTGGGCTGGCACAGTGGCAAACATTGCGATTTGCCTTCAAACAAGGCTCGCAAGTGTATTGGAAAAGCTCGCACCGCTGGATGGTCGCAAGCGTGCTGGGCTGGGGGGCGCTCACGCTCTTTCATGTAGGCGCGCTGGGCTGGATGGCACCGGGTACGCAAAATCTGTTTTATAGAAGCTTGTTTGGCGTTTTGTACGGTGGTTATGTCGGGGCTGGGCTCGGTGTGGCTCAGTGGCTGGCTATTCGGCAACAGGTAAGCCAAGCGTGGCGTTGGGTGCCGCTCAGTAGCGGTATTTGGGCAGTGGCGATCGCGCTAGGCTGGCTCATTGGTGGCTGCCTACGTGCGGTGAGCCATCTATTTATTAGTGAAGTGGTGGGGCTGATGGTGGCTTGGGGTGCGATCGCGGCTCTCTCTGGCATCGGTATTGTCGGCTTGTTTTATCAAGCGCCTACCAAAACAACCAGAGCGCTATGATAGTCTTGTGCACACACAGTGCGTACAAATGAATGAATTGAGTTGGCGATACATAAATTGAAAAGTTATGACTGCAACCAGCGAGAAAGCAGAAAGAGTCCACTGCAGAGTGACACCTCAAAACAAGGCAATTCTTAAGAAGGCCGCTGCCTTATCCGGGCAAGATTTAACGAGCTTTATCACTGATGCTACCGTTGAGAGGGCAATAGAGGTCATCGAAAAGCACAAGAGAATTATGCTGTCTGCTAGAGACGCAGAAGTTTTGCTCGAAGCACTCGAAAATCCTCCTGAGCCTTCCGAAGCACTCAAATCAGCAGCAGCAAGATATAAAGCGAAATATAAGACTGAGCCTCTGGCGGAGCCTAACGCCCTAGAGAGCCTACTTGACTCTTAATTCAAAGCACTTGTGACAACGCAAAAACAACAGATATCGTGGTTGTTTCGGCCCCTTAGTCGCGACTTCGACAGGCAGAGTTTTGACTGTGGCATACCCGCACTCAATCAATATCTACAAGTCCTGGCGAATCAACACCAAAAATCCAACATATCGAAAACGACAGTAGCTTTACCAGCGCCAAATAGTAAGGAGATCGCCGGATATTACACACTAAATGCCAGCAGGCTAGATATCGAAGCCTTACCTTCGAGCAGCAGAAAAAAGCTTCCTAAAAACCTCGACATTCCATGTATAAAGATTGGACAGTTAGCAGTAGACAAGCGCTACACAGGTCAAAGGTTAGGTGAAGAGCTTCTGATGCACGCGCTATACAAATGCTGCAACACGTCTATCCAGCTCGGCGTACACAGTATCGTTGTAGATGCTTACAACGACACTGCCAAACGGTTTTGGCTCCGATACGAGTTCATACCATTTGTTGACCAAAGCAACTCACTATTTTTGCCCATCAAGTCTGCTAGAAAGCTGTTTGAAGCTTAGGCGAGAAAATGAGCCTGCAAGCGTGCAGCGGCAGCAGCCACATCAAATACGTCTGGATCAAAGGTGCCATATTTCTCAATCAACATGAGGTACTCAGGATCGCTCGAAGCTTCTAAGCGATCGAGAAAATCGTCATAGCCCCATACACCGCCTGTCCCTTCCGGTGGACAAGCCATCGCACCATCTATGCACGTGGGCAAGGTAAATGAACGCACTGGATTAGCCTCAGAGTCTTTGGCTAAACGCTTTACCTCCAACGCTTCCACAGCTATTCGATGCAGCCAACCACTCTCTTCATCATAGGTATAGTAAAGCGACTTCTGCGCATCCAATGAGAGCACCTCAGACAGTTGCTGCTGCGGATCGCAATCAATCTTTTTGGTCACGAGCCCTAGCTGAAAGCGATAGGTGTGTAAGTTCTCCCAGCCCATAGCTAGCTGAATCACATCGTGTAGCTGAGCCAGCGTTATGTCAAAGGGCACCAACACCTGCCGCCAAATCTCTGGCTCACTGTCTGCCAACGTAATTCTGAGCTGATATGCAGTCGGTGAATCTGTTGCCATTCATGAACCGTAATGAGTCAACAAGTACGTCAACAAACTATAGCTCTTCGCCGTGCTCACGCAGCCAATCTTCACCGAGCTGAATCGTAATATCTGACTCTAAGCTGCCGGTGCTTTCGACCCGGACTTCGCCCACACCTAAGAACCGCTGAATCGATTCGGCACTATTCAAGTCGCCTCGCTGTGCCACAATTCGCGTTTGCGCCAAGGGGTCGTTCAAGCTGCGATCGACAAATACATTGAAATAACCCGTATCGTACAGGCTGTTGATCAAAGACTGCACTGCCACATCGTCGTAGGTGCTGTCTTGAATGGCTACGCGCAGGTAAGACGGATCGACAGACTCAGACACGCCAAAGGAATTGGCCAGGCCGAAGTAATCTTCTGCCATTGCGTCGATTTCTGAATAGTCAGGAATCCAATAGCTCAGGTCGTAGTCGTCGTAGTTGCTGAATTCGCCGGGGAGCATCAGCATTTGCACGTCGGAGCGCTCGGTTTGTGAGCCGTAGCCAACGAGGGCGACGAGTTCTTCTACCGAGAGATTGGTATCAACGTGGGACTGGATGACGGAGAGAATTTTTGGTAGGCGAGCAATCGTTGTGGGGTTGAGGGCTTGGTTGGCAAGCGATCGCATAAACATTTGCTGTCGCTGTACCCGACCAATATCGCCGTTGTCGTCGTAGCGAAAGCGCAAAAACTGCATCGCCTTATCGCCATCGAGCCGCTGCTCTCCGGCCTTCAGGTTGATATACAAGTGCTGCGAATCGTCCTGATACTTCATGTCTTTGGGCACATTGACCTGCACACCGCCCAAAGCATCAATCATCTTCTCTACGCCCTGCACATTGATTCGCATGTAGCGGTCGATAGGTACGCCGCCCATCAGCTCACTTACCGCCTGCGCGCTCAATGCCGGACCGCCTTCCCGATTCGCTTCGTTAATTTTGGTGACGAGGCCGTCTACATTTGTGCGGGTATCGCGAGGGACCGATAGCACGCTCACCCGCTCTTCGCGAGGGTCGAAGCGCAGCAGCAGCATTGTGTCTGAGAGGCCTTCAAAGGAGTTGACTAGGCTATCGTAGCCATCTCGGTCAATCGCGTCGTAGTCGTTAAGATCTGAGCTGGTGACCTTGACCCCAAGCAGCAGAATATTTACGGGCCGCGTTAGGCTTGGCAGCTGCAAACTGTTGGCTGTGGCAATCGGCTCATTTTGAGAGAAAACAGCTGCTTCCTCAGCTGTCAAGTTGCTTTGCAAGAGAGGCTGAGTCCCCAAAGACACAGCCAATAGCGCGCCTGCTGCCATAGAAGCACCGGTAATGCCCCCAAGTAAAACGCTAACGCCAATCCATCTAGGCAGTTTGGGTTTGTTGGGTTTTCTGATAGAAGACGTGGGCACGGCGTGAGGCTGCTTATTGGGTGCAGAATTCATAAATGACACAGATTAACCTCTAGGGATGGGCGACGCGAGGACAACATGAAGCCAATGGAGAAAAAGATTGAAGCAAAAGATTGAAAAAGAAAAATAGTAGATTAGGAGCGCGCACCCGCACACTAGCCACAGGCAGTTAACCACAGAAGCTGATGCTGATGCAGTGACGACGCGCAAAAGAAATGCCGCATAGCGCCACAAGTCAACAAAGCCTCACAAACAGCCGACGCTATAGTGTTCATCAATTTCGTTGTATCAGATGTTGAGAGCATTGTTTATGAAGAGTGTGGCAGCTAGCAAATAAGATTTAACTGGCCTGTTAGGTAGCTTGTTAACTAGTCTGAGCGGTTGGTAGCAGCTTGAGTGCTCGCGCTGAGTCACCGTATTGAGTCATCGCGCTATGGCAAACGGCGGCTTAGCTGGGTAATGCCTGGTAGCCGAATAGATCGATTGGTGGAGACGCGAAACATCAGCCCAATACTGAGTAAGAAGTAGCCGGAGCCGATAAAGCTACTGGTGAGCAAAAAGCGCAGACTCGCAGACTGGGAAGCAACGCTGCTAGCACCTAGGCCAAGGAGTGCGATCGCACAAAAGCTACTCAATCCCAATACGACCGACAGCCGACTCGCCGCCAATCGCTGTGCTTCGTCGATAGTATCTTCACTGTCCGCAGTACGTTCTCCGTATAGAGTCCACAAAGAAAGCACCGTGCCAAACACAGGCACTAAATGCAAATAGGTACGCATTTTTTGTAAGGAGGGTGTAGCCATAGAAAAAAATGTCAAAAAAGCGGTAGATGCTGGAGCAATGGCAGGAAAAAATCCCCTACCGACGTATCAATAATTATCGGTATCACAGAGGAGTGACCTCATATAGCCCAAAAATGTGAGTGAAATAACGGATCTTTCTGATAAAGCTGCTAGCCCTGTGATGGCGGCCACATAGAGCCCATATCTCATCCATTAGATTGGGCTCACCACCTTTCTTGAAGAAGTCATCATCTCAGCAGAAACTGTTCTGTTCTTAGAATTTTTGGCTGAATACCTTTGGCAACGTTAAGGAACCCATCCAACACGAGCCATTTTATGAATATTGAAAAGATTACTGAGCTATTAATTAGCTTTCAGCCAGTTGCGTTTGCCTTTATTGGTCGAGTGGTGCTGTCGATTACGATCTTTTTCCTGGGTCGCACTCTCGCAAGAATCGCCAAGCGGATCGTCAAAAAGATCATGGTTAAAGCGAAAGTTGACCCGACCCTAACGGTATTTGCTACCAACATTTTGTTCTATGCCATCATGGCCTTCGTCGTCCTCGCGGTACTGGGACAAATGGGCATAGAAACGACCTCCCTGGTCGCCGCAATCGGTGCTGCTGGCCTGGCGATTGGCCTAGCGCTGCAAGGCTCACTCACCAACTTCGCAGCGGGCATTATTATCATCATTTTCCGGCCCTTTCACGTTGGCGACTGGATAGAAGCAGACGGCTACTCCGGCTACGTTATAGAAATTGAGCTGCTAACCACCACACTCAAAACCCTAGACAATCGCACCGTCGTCATTCCTAACGGTACGCTCACTAATGGTGATTTGGTGAACTACTCTACCCAGGGCACACTCCGACTGGATTTAGTCATTGGCGTTGACTACAGCACCGATATCGACCGGGTCAAAGCCGTCTTTATGGATGTGCTGACAGCTAACAGCCGTGTGCTAGAGAGCCCCGAGCCTAGTGTTGGCCTATTAGAAATGGCCGATAGCAGCTTAAACTTTGCCGTGCGGCCCTGGGTAGAGACCAAGGACTACTTGCCGCTGAGCCTGTCGCTGCAAGAAGAAATCAAGAAGCGATTGGATAAAGAAGGCATCAATATTCCGTTTCCACAGCGCGATGTGCACTTGGTCAAAGCTACGGAGACCGCTGCCAGCTTGAATTAGCTTTGCTTTAGTGGGCCACAACACAGGATTTTTGCTCAAATTCGCTAGACTAGAGAACTATAGGTCTTTATGATCTGTTTAGTTTTCAACCGAGAGAGTGAGTGCCGTGATGCTTGAGTCTTACCGCAAACATGTCGAACAGCGCGCTGCTTTGAATGTGCCTCCGCTGCCATTAGATGCAGAGCAAACGGCTGCGCTTTGCGATTTGCTCAAGAGCCCTCCGGCAGGTGAGGAAGACTTTTTGATGGCGTTGCTGTGCGATCGCATCCCACCAGGCGTGGACCCAGCCAGCTATGTGAAGGCATCTTTTTTGACTGCGATCGCTAAAGGCGAAACCACCAGCCCACTCCTCTCACCCAAAAAAGCCGTCGACCTTCTCGGCACTATGCTCGGCGGCTACAACGTAGCATCCCTCATTGAGCTGCTAAAAGACGACCGCGAAGAAATCGCTCAGCTCTCTGCAGACGCTCTGAAAAAAACTCTCCTTATATATGATGCGTTTAACGACGTCATTGAACTGTCTGAAAGCAACGCCTTTGCTAAGCAGGTGGTAGATGCCTGGGCAGACGCAGACTGGTTCACGAAAAAGCCAGAAGTCCCTGAGACAATTACCGTCACAGTTTTCAATGTTCCTGGTGAGACAAACACAGACGACCTTTCACCAGCACCGCACGCGACGACTCGTCCAGATATTCCGCTTCACGCCCAGGTAATGCTCGAAGCGAAAATGGAAAACCCATTAGGCACTCTAGCCGAGCTAAAACAAAAAGGTCACCCTATTGCCTATGTCGGTGATGTGGTAGGGACAGGCTCTTCGCGAAAGTCGGCGATGAACTCGGTGATTTGGCACATTGGGGCGGATATTCCGTTTGTGCCGAATAAAAGGACAGGTGGGGTGATATTGGGAAGTGCGATCGCGCCCATCTTCTTCAACACCGCCGAAGACTCCGGCGCGCTCCCCATCGAATGCGACGTCAGCAAAATGAGCACAGGCGACGTCATCACCATCCACCCATATGAGGGCAATATCACCAACGAAGCAGGCGAGATCATCTCCACCTTCAGCCTCACGCCCGAAACCCTCCTCGACGAAGTCCGCGCAGGCGGCCGAATTCCATTAATTATTGGCCGTGCCCTCACAGATAAAACCCGCATTGCCCTCGGCCTCGACCCTTCCGAAACATTCGTTCGCCCCAGCGCTCCCACAGACACCGGCAAAGGCTTCACCCTTGCCCAAAAAATGGTCGGCAAAGCCTGCGGCCTCCCCGGCGTCCGCCCCGGCACCTCCTGCGAGCCCCTCATGACCACAGTGGGCTCGCAAGACACCACCGGACCCATGACCCGCGACGAAATGAAGGAACTCGCCTGCCTCGGATTCAGCGCTGGCCTCGTACTGCAAACCTTCTGCCACACCGCCGCCTACCCCAAACCCGTAGACGTAGAAACCCACGCCACACTGCCTGATTTCTTTGCGTCTCGCGGCGGCGTCGCCCTAGAGCCCGGTGATGGCATCATTCACTCCTGGATGAACAGAATGCTATTGCCAGATACGGTAGGCACTGGCGGCGACTCCCACACTCGCTTTCCACTGGGCATCTCCTTCCCCGCAGGTTCAGGCCTGGTCGCCTTCGCAGCAGCCATCGGCGCAATGCCACTCGACATGCCCGAATCTGTTCTAGTTCGCTTTAAAGGAGAACTTCAGCCTGGCATCACCTTACGAGACGTTGTAAACGCAATTCCATTAGAAGCTATAAAAAGAGGCCTCCTCACCGTAGAAAAAGAGAACAAAAAGAATGTATTCTCTGGCCGCATCATGGAAATAGAAGGCCTACCCGATCTCAAACTAGAACAAGCCTTTGAACTCACCGACGCCTCAGCCGAACGCTCCTGCGGTGGCTGCACCATCAAACTCAGCGAAGAAACAACCGCCGAATACCTCCGCTCCAACGTCGCCCTCATGAAAAACATGATCGCTCGCGGCTACCACGACGAAAGAACACTCGCTCGCCGCATCGCCGAAATGGAGAAGTGGCTGGAGAATCCTTCCCTCATGAGTGCAGACGAAGATGAAGAGTACGCAGAGGTCATCGAAATCGACCTCGACGAACTCAAGGAACCCGTCGTCGCCGCCCCCAACGATCCCGACAATGTGAAAACGCTCTCAGATGTCGTCGGCAGCAAAATTGACGAAGTCTTCATCGGCTCTTGCATGACAAACATCGGCCACTACCGCGCCGCCGCCAAAGTCCTTGAAAACGAAGGCGTCGTCAAAGGTCGTCTCTGGATTTGCCCACCCACCCGCATGGACGAAAAACAACTGCGTGAAGAAGGCTACTACGGCACTTTCGCTGCCTCAGGCGCTCGCACTGAGATGCCCGGCTGCTCGCTCTGCATGGGCAACCAAGCTCGCGTAGAAGACAACGCCACCGTCTTCTCTACCTCTACTCGCAACTTCAACAACAGAATGGGCAAAGGTGCTCAGGTTTATTTGGGCTCTGCCGAACTTGCTGCGGCCTGCGCACTCCTAGGCAAAATTCCTGATGTAAATGAGTATCTGGAAGTTGTTGCCAGCAAAATTCAGCCATTTGAAAGTGAGGTCTATCGCTATCTCAACTTCAATGAAATCAAAGGCTTTGAAGATGAGGGCCGCGTGCTTCCCAAAGAAGAAGAAGAGAAAATAGAAAAAGAGGCTGTATCTATCGGCTAATTTTTAGAGTCCACCAAAGATGCTGAAAGCTCCAATGGACATAATCATAGGAAGGCTATTCTCTAGCATCCCAGATTGCTCAAATAGCTGCGACTATTTTGGGGTAGCGCCATAGAGTTACTGCGTTCAGAAGAAAAGCTTTGACTGCTGCCTACTATCGACAGCCACAATCAATTACGTAGAATTATACGTATCGACATAATTTGGCATACATATGATAGAACTACTTCCCCAATTATTTTTTTCTGATGAGATAGTCAAGGCTACGGACTTAAACCGTAAGTCCGGTGCTGTTCTCTCAAGAGCAGCTCACCACCCTATTACCATTGTCCGTAACGATGAGTGCTTCACACTGCTGCGCCGCGAAGACATTGCCCGTATCGTCACTGAAGCAACCCAGACCAAAAATGTACTTGAAATTCTGAATGCAGCTTTCCTTCTTTCTCACAACCAAGCTCTAAATGATGACAATGCATACACTTGGCTGCAAGCTTTTGATAAAGAAGAAGTTCAGGAATTAGTTTCAGAAGTTTCAGAAGCCTATAGAAAGGCTCCTCACACCACTAGAGGATGGGAGAATTTGGAGGCTGCTGTTCATGAATGGCATGAGGATTGCGATCGCAATCCTCAGTCAAGACTTACAAGCAGCCTGGCAAGTACCAGCCAACGAAGAACTTCTAACCGCTCCTGCTAAAACAGATGCCGCCTGAAGAAGAATTAACATCTCCTGTTCGAGATACTGAGGGTAAAACGAGTCCTCTAATTTTGCTGTGGTTAAAAAAGGCATCAAAGCTGTTGTTAATTCTTTAGAACTTGAGCAGTGGTAAAGTACAGTCGATCTCCGCCTCTTCCATTTCCTGTAACTTCTAGCGTCAGTGTCTGCACGCCAGGAATCTCAAGTGGAGCTGAGATGATTTGGCTTCCTTGATTTCCCTCAATTCGGTTACACTCACCAGACCAAAGAAGCTCGCCATCAGCGTAAATTTTCACGTTGTATGTGCTGCTATCTGTTGTTCTAGATTCTGCATCTGGCACCCCAAATTGCAGATTGACAGCATGTTGCTCGCCATCTAATCGGAATACAAAGCGGCTTTTATCTGAATGAGAGCTGATCTTGAACAATGAGTTGTAGGCTCTTCCTAAGATAGTGATCTCATTTTCATCAAAGTCAATCCTATTAATATCTGACGAACCCCTCATTAGTAGCGAACGTTGCAAATTGCTATCTTTTGAGTAGCTGATCAGCGTCGAATCTAGTGGCTCTATGTAGTTGCTTCGGTTAAATCCTGGCAGCTCGGCAGTATTTATAGTAACGGCACCATTAATTGTGACTTGCGTGCGATCGCCCTGCGTTGAAGAACTGTCTGAGTCTACAGTTGTCTGAGAATTATCGCCACTATTAACAGCTGGACCATCCGTATCGCTTGCTGTCAAATTACCATCTCCTGATACTGACGGGTTTGCTGTTTGGGTAGTGATTTCAGTACTTTTTTCAAACTGGACTTCTCCATCCCTTACAGAAACCATGTCCTGAGAAAACAAAAGGTACAAAAAACCTGAGCCCGACGATAGCAGCCCACCCGCAACAGTGCCAAGGATCAAGCCAATGTAGAAAGTTGTTTTTCTATTCAAACGAGGTTCAGATGCTTTGGATGGTTGTGCCACAGATGCTCTCCCGATCGCTATAGACATAGCTGTAAATCTATTTTTGCTACGCATAAGTACTCACGGCTCTGGCCGGATTCTCTATGCCTCTGCTGATATCAGCAGTATCCAATTAAAAATACCCGTTCTGTTCTATCAGGTAACGATTGCGGCAGCGTGCTTTGCGATGTGGGCATTCTGGCATAGGCTATAGGCCAGAATGCTCTTTTGTTCAGCTACAGAGGTCTCATAAACCGTATGGATACTCCCTATGATTTCGTTGTGATTGGCGGAGGTATTGTTGGCTTATCTACGGCGCTTTCACTCACTGAGAGATGGCCGAATAAGAGTATTGCCGTACTAGAGAAAGAGTCGAAGTGGGCCTTTCACCAGACGGGAAATAACAGTGGGGTAATTCACTCGGGTATTTATTACGAGCCGGGCAGCTTAAAGGCTCGGCTATGTAAGGCAGGATGCGAGTCAATTATACAATTTTGCGAGGAGCATAAGCTGCCTTACGAGCGCTGTGGAAAGCTGATTGTGGCAACCAGTGATGATGAGATTCCGGCGCTAGAAGCCATTTATCAGAAGGGCTTGAAAAATGGCACGGATGTGGTGCAAGTGACAGCGGCAGAGGCGAAAGAGATTGAGCCACATGTGAAATGTGTGCAAGCTTTACATGTGAAGACGACAGGGATTGTAGGCTATAGGGCAGTTTGTGAGAAGTTTGTGGAGCTGTTGCAGGCGAAAGGCGTAGATCTTTTTCTCAATGCAAGGGTAAACAACATTACTGAAGCAGGAGAGACGCAAGTTATAGAGACGTCTCAGAAGACTTTGAGAGGTCGATTTATTGTGAACTGTGCAGGGTTGTTTTGCGATCGCATTGCTAAAAAGCTCGGCCTCAATCCTCCCGCCAAAATCGTCCCCTTCCGTGGCGAATACTACGAACTCAAGCCAGAGAAGCGCTATCTAGTAAAAACACTCATTTACCCAGTACCCAATCCTGAATTTCCTTTCCTCGGTGTTCACTTCACCAAGATGATCGACGGGAGCATTCACGCCGGCCCCAATGCAGTCCTTGGCTTTAAGCGAGAAGGCTATAAGAAAACAGATATTGATCTCATAGATTTGGGCGAAACGTTGACCTATCCTGGCTTTTGGAAACTGGTCTTTAAGTATGGAGATGAAGGGCTCAAAGAAATGTGGCGATCTCTGAGCAAAGCGCGGTTTGCCAAGAGCCTACAGAAGCTAATTCCTGAGGTGACAGCGGACGATTTGGTCCCTACGCATGCCGGGGTAAGAGCACAGGCGCTGCGACCAGATGGCAGCTTAGTAAAAGACTTTATCATTTTGGAAGAAGCGCGGTCTCTCCATGTCATCAATGCGCCCTCTCCCGCTGCAACCTCCTCCATAGAGATTGGAAAGGAGATTGTCAGCCGGATAAAGGTTGCTTAGGTGAGGCTGTCGATTACTTGGATTGCAGGGACAACCATCTTTTTGAAGGCGCTTTCGATGAGGGCGGCATTTACAGTGTCGTAGGCGTTGCGATCTACAGTTGCGATCGCACCACACATCCCCAAAGCCGCCAGCCCATCACCTGGAAACTCCGAGACAATAGCATTATCTCCATCTCTCGCAATCACAAAGATCCGCTCCGATGCCATCGCTAAGTTAAACGGAATATCAGCCTGCTGCAATTTTTCAACGTAGGTAATCAGCTCAGTCGTTTGGTCCTTAGCATTAAACACGACCGCTTGCGCAGGATAATCGGTCAGCAGTTGATAGCCTTTATAGTTCACTAATGGAACAGATTCGACCGGCAGCGGGTGGCGATGGGAAATCGCTTGAAAATGAATATGATTCACCGAAGCACCAGCATGTAGCGCGTTAAAAAAGAGAATGGATTGAGAAAGCTGGCTAAAAAGTGCTACGGCGTCTTCTATCAGCTCAGAGGTGAGTCGCTGCAACATATGAGGAATCACATTGCCACCATTCGTGGCCGGAATCCATAGAAAATGGCCTGCTTTTTCTATAGGTGCAACATTGTAATAGGCATTCCAGGTGAAGTGAGTCAGCGGCACGCTTAATAGCGGGTCGCGTCGCAGCAGACTGAGAGGATGGGCGGCGTCCTGGCAGTGAAATCGACAATGGCTAGCATCTGCGGAGATGTCTGGCTGACGGCCCAGCGGGCGATTGCCCGCCCCCGGACGAAGTGCACGGTAGCTATTTAAACGACAGAGGTAACCGGTATCACCGACGCGTTTTTCTTCGGTCGCGCCTTCGATATCGAAGCTTTGGGTAAGGTTACGAGCATAGTAGGTGAATTGCTCGTTTTGGTAGCGTACACCGTAAATAATTTGGTCACCCTTGTTCCAGCGCCCAAAAGAATCAGTTTGAGGTGCCTCGAACTGATTGATCACACTTTCGTTTAAGACGGCTTGTTTCCAAGCCTTGTAAAGGGTGGAAGTAAGATCGCTCATGGGGAAAGCTCCGATACAAATTGACTCTCAGAGGAGATAAAAGACAAATCTTGGTAAGATTTTGTCGACAGTTTAGTATGTTTCATATCGCCCCATCGCTGTCCGTCAGTTAGTCGGTTTGCGGCGAGCTGTTCGACAACAGTAGCAGACACAAGAAGCTTTGCTGGGCACAACTGTTCTAGCTGGCGGGCAAGTTGATAGTGAAATGATTCACACAATGCTTGGTCAAGCTGCTGCGCGATCGCATCTACATCTCCCTCAAACTTATCCAATAGCAACACATAATGATCTTGCGGCTGTCGAACGGGTACAAGGCTCTGAAAGCTAGATGGCGACAGGTCTAGTTTTGCAAGCACGTCGCTAACAAATTGAATGTGTAGCTTTTCGCCGACGAGGTCGCTAACTGCTTTGCCACAGCCTACGAATTCTAGGCAGGGTGTGCTGCGAAAGTAGTGGGTGACTTTGATGCGATCGCCCATCCGATACCGATACAGCCCGCCCATTTGCGAAATAATCACTTCATACGTTTTCCCTATTTCCAGCTCATGTAGAGCATGGCATCGACCAGTAGCATCTGCAAATTCAAAATAGATTTCGCTCAGCATTGGCACATGACCATTAGCTGCGATCAGAGGAACAGTCATTGGCGCTTCTGTAGCGAGGAGGCCTTTGCCCTGAACTAGAGCGGTTGGGAAATGTGAGCTCAAAGTAGAAGCACCATCGGCGGCTGTTACACTATCCCAACAGGAAATTAGCTTGAGATTTGGCCACAGGCTGGCCCAAGAGATTTTGTCTTGCTGTAGTAAAGCCAGTCGGTCAGATGAAAGAGTACTTTTCAGTGCAGTCGCTAGTTGCAGTTGATGCCGTTGAATGTAATCTAGCTGTGCGGTTAAAAAGCTAGGACTCCAGATTGAGATAATTTCAAGATCGGCAGCTTTCAGTAAGGTTTGAGCCAGTTGTCCTTTGAATTCTTCAGGGGTATGGGTTTGAGGAGCCGTGACCATGAAAGGGCGTAACAACCAACGGAGCCAAGGATCCAGATAATCTGCTTCGTCCGTCGTGCCTTGCGGAGTATCGACTTGGGTGAATGTAGGAGAGATAGAGAAATAAAATTTTCCTGTGGTGAATCCCGATCCATTTACAATTAAGTCATGGGCCCAGATGCCGAATAGATAGTTGAAAGAGCGTCGCAAAGAGCGGGTGTATGGGATTTGCTTGCGAGGGCCACTACTGCCAGACGTTGGCTCGTAGAAGAGAATAGGTTCTGGTGTTAGAGAACTGCGCTGAGTAACTAGTTGACCAACCGGAGGAATCCAGGGATGCAAGTCTTCGTAGGTCACAATCGGTAGACGATGCCAGTCTTCGATTGTATCAATCTGATACTTCTGCCCATATTCGCAGTTCTTCAGCCGCTTTACGAGTCGCTGTTGTACAGCCTGCTGAGCCTGCTGTGGATTTTCTAAGGCTTTGTAAAATCTCTTTGAGGTCGGTGCTAGTAGCTGTCCAAAGGCTTTAATCACGCTGCGCATAATTACTTCACGCACTGTTCTACCTCCCCTGGTGCTTCTAGTTGAACTTTCTCTAACGGCTCGAGCTGTGCTTCGTTATGCGTACCGCTGCGCTGCTGCATTGAAATCGTTTTATTGGGATGTATTTCGCTTCCCGCTTCTAGGAAAGCACCCTCAGTCACTACGACGCCTGCACTGAGGCAAGAACCTGAACCGATAAAGGCAGCGTTACCGATTTCAATCGCTTTTACATACAGCAACAGATTCTCTTTTTTGGGCTTGATGATATGTGCATACAGGCCAACTCTGTGGCCAATGAGTGCGCGATCGCCCACCCTCAGCAACCCTCGATCCGCAATCTCTCCTATACTCCCCCAATACACGCCTTTTCCAATCTGCGCGCCCCACAGCCGCAACCAAGCAGAAAACACGCCGGGAACTAATCGCAGCACCGATTCTAAAACAGGAAACGCAATGTAAATAGACTGCAGCTGATGGCTCCCCCACCAAGGCGAATATCGTTTACCTTTGAGATAGCTTACGCCTTCCACAATGGGGTAAAGCCTAGCGTGAAGCCGATAAACAATGACCGGCAAGCCATAAAGCACGCCCAGCAAACTACCAAACCTTAGCAGTCCAATTTCCCAACTATCGGCCAGGCAAAGCCACACGAAAGACAAGCCTGCCAGACCGATGATCGAGATTGGGAACAGGGCGAGCAGTCTGCTGAGTAGCGTCATGGTGTTTCAAAGGGATACAACAGTTTCTGCCAAAAGGAAAGCGTGGTTTTAATACCCAGCCGTTTTGGAAAGTGCTCGGCTCGGCGGGCTGTACCGTGTAGCCTATCCCAAAGCTTGAGATTTGCGCCAAAGTTGCAGCCGTGAGCATGAGAATGATGTAAAGCATGATCTTGAGGCAGTATCAGCCAAGGGGAAAGCCATCGATACCCTTTACTGTCTATACATGGGCCTAGGCGACTGTGCCGCCATAGGTCCAGCATCGCAGTCAAGCTAATACCACAAAGGTAACCACTAGAATCAGTCAACAAATACAGCATCAGCGGATGAATCCACAAATACAGAATGAAGAAACTGCTCCACAAACTGTTGCGAGAAGAACTTAAAACATCTAATTGAGTGACTGTATGGTGCACCTTGTGAATAGGCCACGCAGGGCCATGCAGCCAACGATGATTCCAGTAGTAGGCGTAGTCAACAAAAACGGTACAAATGAGAAAACCAACAACAGGTGAAACGGGAATACTGTTGCTCCACTGCGGGAGCAGAGGGCTCAAGGCTCGATACAGCAGTCCCATTTGTAGCGCTGGAATCACAACGCCTTGAACCGCCAAGCCACAAATATCCAGTAGCCAATCGGCAGCAGGCTTATGACGAAAGCGCTGCCAGCCGTGCGGGAGACGAAGGCTGAGGGCGATCAAAAGCCAGAAGGTGAGTAGGATAGGGAAATCGAAGGGCGTCATTGCCTATACCCAAAAGGTGACTTCTGCGGATTTGTACGGGAGGTTGCGGGGGTCTTTTCCTTGTGCGATCGCACCCCTTACAGACTCGACAAACACATGAATCGTATCGACCGGCGTATGAGAAAATTTCTCACCATACTTTGCAATCGTCTCCTGCTGCAGCTTCAGCGCTACCACATCTTGTCCAATAATTCGCTGCGCCGTCCACCTTACAAAAGGCCGTGCTAGCTTATTCCATAACCCATAATTGAACGTGACATCTGTATAGACCAAAGTGCTGCCGTCTGTTTCTGGTACGGATTGGCTCGTGATAAAGCAGCGGCGAGTCGGCCCCATGTCATATTCCACCCGCGTTACATTCGGCATAAAAAACTGATCGATGTGTTTAATCTCTTTTTTCTGTGGATTGAGAAACCAGCCAAACCAGCCTAGATTTGTTGTCTCTTGAGAATACATTGCGGTTACCGTTCCTTCATAACGGTCTACTTTCATCTTTAACGGTTGCTGCTGAGCTGTACGAAAAATGCCAGGATGCACAGACGCGGTATGCGGGATATCGATGAAATTCTCTGCGCAGTTAGTCACCGTATTTTGAAAGCGATTGACAACCCTTACGGTCTCCCAGCCCGGCGCTTTGTAGTAGGGCATCGCAAAGGGTGCAACTTCTGGCACGGTGTCTGCAAGGCTTACATACACATAGCCGTCTTTTTCTCTGGTAGTGTAGCTGATTGCTTTTCGCGCTATTTGTGGGCAGTTTGTTGGCCCTGCTGCGGGCACATTCACCACATGTCCCTGCCCGTTGTACTGCCAGCCGTGATACGGACACTGAATCTGTCCATTCTGTAGCGTTCCTGCCGACAGGCGGCTATTGCGATGTAGGCAGCGGTCTTGCAGGGCAACAGGGATGCCTTTCTCATCGCGAAAAATTACTAACCACTCATCTAGCACCGTGCGCGACAGAACAGTTTTAGCCGTGAGCTGTTCACTAAGCGCGACAACATACCAGAAGTCTGAAAAGTTCATGGTTTTAGAGGGGTGAGGGAGAGCGCGCCAGTAGGCGTAAGCTGGCAGGCGAGCCGGGCAGTTGGGCAGTTGGGCGCAAGCATAGAAAGCACTTCTTGTTCTTCTGTGTCTGGCGGAAGCATGTTGCCTACAGCCGAGACTAGGCAAGTGCCGCAAATGCCGGTACGACAGCCGAAAAGGATAGGCGAATTTTGCAGTGTGAGAGCATTCAAGAGCCGTTCTCTAAAACCAACGGTCACAGAAGAAAAATCAGTATTAGGAAAATCTATTACGCAGTTGTGAAAGTCAGATGGTGGCATGGCATACCTCTATTAAATTTAGGTTCGTTGTTTTAGAGACTTCTATCAGCACCTAGTTCTGTGAGCCAATCAATGATTTTCGATTGTTCTGTTTGTATTGCTAAGTCGAGAGCTGTTTTCCCCTCGTTGTTTTTCTTATTTATGTCTACATCATTTTCGAGTAATATTTGAACAACTTTATGTCTATCACTGGGTGAAATACGTCTATCGAAAGCTGGAGAAATTGCATAGTGCAAGGGCGTATTTCCCCAGTCATCTGAAACATGCACATCAGCACCATGATCTACCAGGAAGAGAAGGAACTCGTGATGGCCGAACTCTGATGAGGCTGAAACAGGCGTTTCAGCCTTACGAGGATGAACCATGTTGACATTAGCCCCGTTTTCTATCAGGTATTCGGCAATTTCAAAATTTTCTTTTACAGCCATCCAATACAAAGGAGGCACAGCTTCTACACCACCGTCGATGTTGGCACCAACAGATAGCAAAAATTTCATAGTTTCTAAATACTCACCTTGAGCGGCAAAAGCAAGTGCCTGACTGTACTCGCCTTTGTCATTCGTCCATAGGCCACTTTCAACCAACGCACTCAGCGTCTCAATATGCCCTTCACGAGCAGATTTTTCAATCACATATTGGTTCAAATCGATTTCTCTTCCCTTCGTTTCTAAAAAGTAGCGCACCACCGCAGCATGGCCATTCTCCACCGCAACATTAAAGGGAGAGTCTGACCAACCGCGTCCTTCTCTTTGAGGGTCTGCGCCCCTATCAACAAGCAGTTTTACAAGCGGCAAGTCGCCATCTCTAGCAGCGGCATACAAAGGTGTTGTGCCAGTGTCAAAAGGTGGTGTTAAAAAGTAAATTAGGCCAGATTTTTTTGGGCTCTCAATATCAACTTCTAAATCAAGAAGCTGAGAAACAATCTCTTGACTACTAGATTCCACCGCACAGGTAATAAAGGGCGTTCGGGAGCGATAAGCAGAAGGATTACCGCCGTTTTTTAAGTAAGCGTTAAAATCTCGGATATTTTCACATGCCCCTTTCGGTGGTCCGATGTTTACTAAGCCGAGTAGGCCCCACCGCAACAAGTAAAAAGTCAGCAGAAAAACGGTGATTCCGGAAAGAGCAGCTATATTTTTCCTAGAATGAAGCATCATTTAAGGTCCACTCCAGACTTAGAATAGCTCTAAGACCCCAGCGAAGATCTATCAAAGGCGGCTAACAGGTCAGTAGACCAGCAAGACCGCTCCAACCCGTTCACGTATGTCATATATTCGACTAGCGGTTCATCAATCGGCAGCAGGCGCTTGGGCGCAAACTGGATGTTGTCGTAAATTTTTCCATCTTCACCACGCAGCGCGTAGTAGCAGAGCCGAGTCATCAACAACAGAAAATTGTTGATGAGCCACCCTATCGGCCCTCTCCGCTGGCGAGTCACGTATATCGGATGAATCTTCGTGCCACCATTTGGTAGCGGAACGTATGCGTACAGCATGTGCAAAGGCGGTAGCACACGGCTCTTTATCAGCATTGTGAGCATACCGATGCAGCCATGGGCATAGCGCATGGAATATGTGTAGCTTTTGCCCAACCATCTACGCCCAAGACGGCTCCACAATGTACTAGTTGGCAAGTCTCCACTCATCGTGAAATCGATGATATCGCCATCGGCATCTCGGTTGAGCGAGAGATCCATGTCAACTGAGAGACGATGAACGGTGTTGAGATGCTGGGCATCAATGCCATTCATCATGCAAATGTGGTGGTGGCAGCGGCGGGTTAGCGCCCGGTCGGATTGAGCAACCACTTCGTCGCCTTTTAGCTCATCAAAATCAGGGACACCTTTGGACGATGTTGCTTCAGGGCAGACCCAAATAAATCCGTACTTTTCCTCAGTGGCATAGGGCTGTAGCTTGGCCCCTGTTGGAATGTGAGCCTGGCACGGAATATCTTGGCATTGGCCAGCTTCATCGAAGGCCCAATGGTGAAAAAAGCAGCGGGCCTGATTGCCGACAACATCCCCGATGCCGAGGTCTGTGCCCATGTGAGGACAATAGGCTTCTAGCGCGCGAACACGGTTGTCTTCACCGCGAAAGAGGGCAATGCGTTGGCCGCAGATATCGAAAGATTGGATTTGTTTTTTGCCGATACGGCAACTGGGGCAGGCCACGTACCAGCCTTTGGCGACAATTTGTGGATTGTTGAAGATAGCAGGTGACACAGTAAACCTCAGGCAGAGACAGTTTTCAGACGTTTAAAGAATTGAGGCAGTCTTTTCTTCTGAGCTGCCAGATAGCTGGATACGGACGCGTTGGACATCAATGTCATTTTTCGGTTGCTGGGCCAAACGTAGTCAAGCGGGTCCAGATAAGCCTGGTAAGCAGTACCGGCTTCGTGGTGGGTTTTAGCGCTTTGATGGAGACCTTCGGAAGGCTGGGTAAAGCAGCGGCACATCATAGATTGGGCGGCGGCGTTATCCATTGAGAAGAGGGGCGATCGCAGCAGCCGATACACGGTCTCATACAGCGCAGAATCCTGCCAAAAAATACCATTCACCACCACCGAAAAGGTGTTGTGATCTCTCTGACATCCGCGAATGCCAAGGTTGGCAACATTTCTTTCAAAAGCCGTCGGCGTTGGTAGCTCGCGAATGACCTCCTGAGAAATCAGCGTAGAACTGTTGAAATGAAAGCTCTCATCCATAAAGTGGTAGTGAGAGATTTGGCTCGGAGCAGCCGCAGCCGCAACATCTTGAGCTCAAAACTGACTGAGCTGATGTTGCACAAGTTTGCCGTTTAGCGTTCGTAAGCCTCGCACAGTAAAGTATTGACAGGCCAGGAAGGTGTTTCCTGCCGACAGTAAGCCAAAGGCCTGAAGCTGCAATTGCTTCCACCGCCTTTGCAACAGATTAGCATCGGTAAAGATCATCGTCTCGGTGAAGGGCCCTCGCATAGGGTAGGAGAACAGCGGCTGATCAAACAGGGCGGACTCCACCTGCCTCGCAACGGTTTGAAAGGCGTCTATGTGTGCCCGCTCCTGCGAGGATTCTAAATCCAGCATGTCGCAAATGGAGCGGAAGCCTTCGTGGGCATAAAGGCCAGCAGCGCTAGTTTGGTTGAAGAAGATCGTAGCAATCTCAGCAGAGATGATCTGTGAGTAGTAAGCGACCCAGTACAGATGATTGAGCACTAGGCGCTGAGCCTCGGTGGATTCGTCCCAGAGCGGTGTGCCGTACAGTAAAGAGAACTTCTCGGATTGCCAGTAGCGATCACAGCAATCTTCATACCGAAACCGCTTCGCCGCCGCATCTAGTAATTCTGTATGATCCTGCTGCTGGTTACGCCGATAGTTTAGCTGAATTTTTCTATCTAGCAGCGTTGACTGTGAGCGTTCTTGTTCTAAAGTAGCAACCATGTTTTACAAATCTCCTACAGACACTGGGCAGGGGGGTGCGGGGTAAATAAACTGAAGCTGTCTAGCGTTTCGGCGATGTCGGGAGCGGCAGAAGTGATGAGCGATAGCAGCAATTCCAATCTCATCCCACTTTGTGTTTCCGTGTCTAGCTCAGTGAATAGTCGAATGCGCTGATCGCGGGAGAGACCGCCTTTTACCTGTGCGATCGCCCCCACCAACCTCTGCGGGCCCACCCGCACCATCTGCAAAAAAGCCGCCAGCGTCTCTACAATCAAATCTCGACTCTTTTCAGACAAGGTAGCCCTATCAAACAACAGCATCCCAGCCCCATGATGCCGAGCCTCCGCCTGCAAGAAGCTGCGAAACAATGCACTCAAAGCAGGGTGACGACAGGTCTTACTCAACATTCGGTAGTGGCTTAGCCCCCAACCTTCCAGCACCACCTGAATCACAAACATCAGCGCCGAACGATCCGCTGTTTCTAGCAGCGACTCCAGCAGCTGCAAAAAGGGGTCAGTTTTGTCCAACTTATCCATTCCTATGACAAAAGGTGTCAGCTGCGCCAAATGCGTCGTTTCATCCGCGCCGAAGAGAGAATACAGCATTCTCTCTTCAGTCGTTTCTGCTAGCAGTGTCATCTTCGCCATATAGCCCACACCCGCTTTCTCGATGGCATAGGACTCTCCTAGCAGTGCTTGACTTGCTAACTGTAAAATCCGATGCTGTTCCAGCGCAGAAGATTCGTTAAACAACGGGCTGTAGGCCAAGCCAAAGCAGTCTGGCCCCCAAGGCGCACAGTCAATACTCTTAGGCAGTCTGGGCTTTTTCTCCAGCGTTGCCAGCAGAATTCGATTGAGCTTGTGAGTTGAATCGAGCGAGGGTAGATTTGTCCCTGCGACAGAAGATTTCATGACGATGGGCTCCAGGTTTTCCAGGTTAGCGCGGGCTGCCTTTCCATGTGTTGAATGAATTGGACGATTGATCGATCGGCTTCTAAAGGCACCTTGAAGTTGAACTTAATGCTGTCAAAAACATGGCGATCGCCCTTTGCAAAATAAGACGCTACCAGCTGAGTAATCGCCAATACCAAACGATTAAACACCCAGCCAAAAGGGCCTCGGCGTTTCGGGGTTAGCAACACCATTTGTCCCTCAGTGCTACCGCCTTCACCGGATCGCAGCGCAAACATTAGGTAAAAGTGCAGAAAATCTGGACCGAGTGTAACGGTGCCAGTATTGCCATACCAATAGCACAGGCGATAAGTCACTTCGTGCTCATACAGCGGACGAATAAACCGAACAAACCGAGAAGCCTCTCCACCTCGGGTCGTGTTGCAGAACTGTAAAGCGCCTTGGCTGAGTCGTTTAGTCTGAAAGCGAATCTCTAACGGGAGATTATGAACAGAGTTGAAATGATGCGCGTCAATTGCGTTGATTAGCAACACATTGGGATGGCACTTGCGATGGAAGCGATCGCTCAGCACCGCATCGCAATCACCCATACCCAGTTCTGGCACATGAGGCAGCGGCGCTACTTCTGTAGCTTCACCTGTAGATTTATGGCCAACCCAAATCCAAACCAGACCGTACCTTTCCGCAGTGGGCCAAGTTTTTACCGACTGCTCAAAAGGGAAAGCAGCGTCTTTGGCGATGGGGACACCAGAGACATCGCGAGACAGAACAAGACTACGGCCCAGAAGTGTGATGGGTTGGGGTTTGTTGAGTTTTAGGGTGCGCGATCGCACCGCCCAATACCACCCTTCGGCAAACCGCTCAGCCTGATTAAAAATTTGATAGGTCCGCTTATCCGAGACTTGTAGCGTTTCCGTACCCATCGCTCACCCTCTCCCAGCAGACATTGCGACTTCACCAAACCACATTCGCTGCCCTGCCTTCGTTAAATTTTCCGGTGCAATTTCTGTAAGGCACACCAGCTCATCACCTTGCGCTGCACTTGGATTGTTCTCAGCGAAAAATTTGACATGAGGATTGCGCATCCGCTCAGCCGGAATCCCAGCCAAAGCCCCTTTCAGCTTTTGAGGACAAGGAAACCGCACCAAGCTGGCCGTCTCGTCATACCACTCACCAAACTGACGCACGCTCAAAAAACGCATCAGTCGCTGCATTTTCGGTGGCGTAGGTGTGCTGTGACGAGGATAAAACGTCTTCCAAAACGTCGGCAAAAAACGATACGTGCGGAATCCTGACGAGATCAGCAGCCAGTATAGTTTTTCGCCTTGATAATGCGATCGCAGCTGATTCACACCCCTCACCCAAGCCTGAGACAGCGCCGAACTCGACCAGGCGCTAGGGTCCATAATCGTATCGCCCGAATACACCACCGTAATCAGCTCACCTTCAAAATTGATGTCATACATCAACAGGGTAGAAAATCCTTTCAGCGCATTCTGGGCGTCTTTTACGAGCAGCACCCAATTCTTCAAGCTCAGGTCCGTTTCAAAAACAGTCGGCGCGGCCCCCTCAAAATGTGAATCCAGCAGCCCATACATCGCATCTCGGTCAGCAGCAGTCAGTTCAGTCGTCTTCACCAGTTCAGTTTGCATAGCAGAGCACTCACTTCTTCGTGTTAGCCCTATTATGCGGATTTCGCTAGGAAGGGAAAAGTTTTCAAGCGCAGAGCCCGCACTCAAACTGAAGTAGGGTGAAGCAATATGAAGTCAAAAGCCAACTAACTAACTAAATTACCTTCACTTCAGCAGTAGACAAAAATGGAACTGTCAACTACAGTCAACAAAAGCACAGGCTGAAGATATGTGTGTACATGCTAGAAGTTCGTACAACGGCAGTATTCTCGAAGTGGTTTAGAAAACTAAAAGATCGAGAGGCGAAAATTAGGATTCAAGCACGTCTCGACCAGTTAGAGCTAAATAACTTCGGAGATGTAGCTCCAGTAGGGCAAGGTGTTAGCGAACTTCGCATTAACTACGGCCCAGGTTATCGGTTGTACTTCGTCAAACAAGGTTCAACTATTGTCGTACTACTTTTAGGAGGTGATAAAGACTCTCAAACTATCGACATCAAGAAAGCGAAGAAACTTGCTAAAGAACTGGAGGATTGAACAAGTTATGGCGCTCGAAACGACTCGTTGGGATTCAGCAGAACATCTCGAAACAGAAGAGGATATTCAGCTATATATGAAAGTTTGCTTAGAAGAAGCCGACGGGGATCCAGCTCTGATAGTTCACGCATTAGGTGTGGTTGCTCGCGCACGGAATATGAGTCAGCTGGCGAGGGAGACAGGACTGAGTAGAGAAGGCCTATATAAGGCTCTGTCACCCGAAGGCAATCCTACTTTCTCTACAGTATCGAAAGTTGCTAAAGCGCTTGGTTTTGCTTTGACAGTTCAGCCAACGTCTTAAGATCAGGAAAAGAGAGGTTAAGCGGCAAGTGAATAAAAATCTTACGCTTAAACATCAAAATATAGAGGCGTCTCTGCCGCTCTACAACCGATTTTTCAAGCTACAGCGGAGAGTCACAAAGCAATTTCCGCATGAAAATATTCAGTGGCCGGGGGCCATTGGCCTCGCAGAGTGGAACTCGCTTTCTAAGTTAAAAAATGGTGGTTACTATTGCACCCCACTCAATAGCCTTGCCTTTGCTTGGACGGGAACAGATGGAGAGCACTTTAGCTTTTTGGTAAGGAATGCAAAAATTACTGAGCGATCGCCTATCATCCTCACAGTACCGACAAACTACGACGGGACTTGTAACATTGTTGTCGCCAAGAACTTTCGAACATTTTTACGGCTTTTACTGCGCTATGGTTGGTTTGAACTAACAGAACTTGGATACCAGCCCCAAAATGCCATTCAAGCATTTTTAGAATCATCCAGAGTCTTCATCCAACAGCAAGAGAAGAAGCCTAATGTCGTACAACGAGAGGTATGCGCTTTCGTATCAGGGCTCCTGGATTTGCCCCCCTACTTCTATACAGAAGCTGAATTCAAGTCACTACAACAAAAGTATATTCCTCTTTTAAAAATGCCCGAAGGATATACTGCTGAGCACCGTCGTCTGTGAGCGATCACCAACAGTAGATATTTGCTTAAATGTTTTTTGACTCACCATTTATTTACGACCTAATCAGCACGTCACATCTGTACAGTATACTCACTGCAATGCATTTACAAGGATGTCAGAATGGCGGTGATTGAGGAAGTTTCAAAGACTCGCCTTCACTCGCCTCAGCCGATCTGAATAACTCTTTATCAGTTCCAATGCAAACATGGGCATTTGCTGAACAACAAAAAGAAACTGCTGTCGGTCAAGGAAGGCGAGTTGGCAGTCTGTTCTGGCGATCGCAGTCTCAAACCGCTTCCGATCCTTATGCACCATCGCCCCTTCACCAAAAATATCGCCCTCCTCAATCACCTCCGCTAGCTTGCCATCTACCCATAGCTCCACTTCACCTTTCACCACACCGTACAAAATCTCTTCCACTTCGCCAGCATTGAAGATAGTTTCACCTACGGCAAACGTTTTAGGAGAATCCTCTTTTTGGTAATATTCAACAGTTTTAACAGGTTGTAACACAGGCTAATCTCATTGCAAGAACACAAACATCGTCAGACATCTGCAGCAGCATGAGTAAGCGTCACTATGGCGAATGCATCTGTCGGGCGTTGTAATACTCTACAGCGACAGATCCCCAATTGAGCTAATAATCGGCCTTCATACCCTCTTAAATTGTAAAAACTCTTCGACTTCTGCCGCTCTGGGCATAGACGTTTGACCACCCGTCCGAGTGACAGAAATCGCAGCTACTGCTGACGCATAGTCGATGGCGTCTTTCAGAATGTTCTGTGAGAAGGGCTCTCCGGGCTCACGGGTGAATTCGCAGAGGGCAGCGGCTAAGCCACCATTGAAGGCATCGCCAGCTGCTACGGTGTGGATGGCGTCTACTGGGAAAACAGGAACGGCAAAGCTGCCAGCGGAGGTGGCACAGACGCAGCACATACCGCCCATTTTTACGATGACGGTGTCAATGCCTTGGCGCTGGAGAATTTCGGCAGCAGCGCTCGCACTCTTCACATCTTCCACAGGCTGTCCCGTCAACATCGCTGCCTCTGTTTGATTCGGCGTAAGAATCGAAATATAGTTACACACATCCGCAGGCAAAGGGCCCTGAGCAGGTGCGGGATCAACAATTACCGTTAGCCCAGCGGTGTAGGCCAAAGCTGCCGCCTTCTCTACAACGTCTAGGGGAATCTCGAACTGAAGCAACAGAACGCTCGCCTGCTCGAAGTAGGGCATGAGTACATCTAGCTCACCATCGCTAACTTCGCTGTTCGCCCCTGGTATTACAACAATTTGATTGTTATTAGGAGAAACCGAAATTAACGCAGTTCCAGAAGACGTGCGAGGACTGATGCCTACGCCTTGGGTTTCGATATTTTCAGATTCTAGGTAGGTGCACAGCGTTTTGCCCATATCGTCATTACCCACGCGGCCGACCATCGCCGTACGTGCGCCCAGCCGAGCCGCTGCGACGGCCTGATTACCGCCCTTACCGCCTGGAATCGTGGCAAAGCTTTTACCCAGGAGGGTTTCGCCTGGCTGCGGCAAGTTGGGTACTTGCGCCACCAAATCCATATTTAAGCTGCCGAGCACCACGACATCCATAGGTTACGACGCCTCGCCTGAGTCCGAGTCCTGATTTGATTCTAGCGGTGGGCGGTCAGAACTCCATCCCCACCACACAAAGCCGCACTCACACTGATAGAACTCTTGATACTTACGCTTACGACCATCGGTAAAAACAGGCGCACGGCGATTGAGCCATACTTTCTCGGCTTCACGGCTCGTCGCGCCGCATCTATTGCAGCCAAAGGGTTGAGCGTGCACAGCGTTTTTGGTCCAGTCGGGTGGGAACGGGGAAAATGCGTCCATTGAGGCGAAATCTCCACAGAAAAAGAACGGAAAAATTAAAGCTAGATGAGCCCTAGTGTCCGCTTAAAAACGTCAGACCGCGAAGGATAATTCTATTATGGCGTGTCTGTAGATTAGCGTCTGAACCAAACGTTTCGATTAACGCGCCCAAATCAATGACAACGCGTTTCACTATATAGTGATTCTAAAGAAAACATTACAGATGGTATCTCCCGTGAAAGCCATAACCCTGCTCGGCTCAACTGGTTCTATTGGCACACAAACGCTCGATATTTTGGAGCACCATCCCGATAAGTTTCGCCTAGTTGGCATTGCGGCTGGCAGCAACGCGACTTTGTTGGCTGAGCAGGTAATGCAGTTCAAGCCCGAAATTGTCGCCATCTGCGACGAGAGTAAGCTTGATGAGCTGAAAAGTGGCATTGCCTCTCTCGACCCACAGCCCAAAATACTCGCTGGCGAAGCAGGCATCGTGGAAGTTGCCCGCTACGGCGATGCAGAAGCTGTGGTCACAGGCATTGTCGGCTGTGCTGGGCTGCTGCCGACAATCGCTGCTATTGAAGCAGGTAAAGACATTGCCCTTGCCAATAAAGAAACCCTGATTGCCGGTGGCCCCGTAGTGCTCCCCCTTGCGAAAAAGCACGGCGTTAAGCTGCTGCCTGCGGACTCGGAGCACTCTGCTATTTTTCAATGTTTGCAAGGTGTACCCGACAAGGGCCTACGCCGCATTTTGCTGACTGCCTCCGGAGGTGCCTTCCGCGATTGGGCTACCGCTGACCTCCCCAAGGTCACCATGGCCGATGCCATCAAGCATCCCAACTGGTCGATGGGTAAAAAGATCACTGTGGACTCGGCCACCCTTATGAACAAAGGCCTAGAAGTGATTGAAGCGCACTATCTCTTTGGCATGGACTACGACCATATTGATATTGTGATTCATCCGCAAAGCATTATTCACTCGCTGATTGAGCTGCAAGATACGTCTATGCTGGCGCAGATGGGCTGGCCGGATATGCGATTGCCCTTGCTGTACGCCATCTCTTGGCCAGAGAGAATTTACACCGATTGGAAGCCTTTGAACCTGGTAGAAGCCGGTGACCTCACCTTCCGTGAGCCCGACCATAAAAAGTATCCTTGCATGGACTTGGCCTATGCGGCAGGGCGAACGGGTGGCACGATGACGGCTGTGCTGAATGCGGCAAATGAGCAGGCGGTGGCGCTGTTTTTAGCAGAGAAGATTCATTATTTAGAGATTGCTAAGGTGATTGAGAAGGTATGCGATCGCCACCGCAATGACCTCAACGCCACCCCCGCCCTCGAAGACATTTTGGCAGTCGACCAGTGGGCTCGTAGCGCAGTTACCGAACTCACCGCAGCGATGGCGTAGCTGATTGACTTTAAGCAATAATACGTAATTCAAAAAGGTCAGGCTGATTTACACTTGCAAGGGCAAAAAATGACCGATGATCCTTGCCATCTGCAACGACTAAGGAGAGCAAAATGGAACTGGCTTTAACGATTGGAGCAATTGCGATCGCAGCTGTCGTCTTCTTTTGGCTACTCGACTTCTTGAAAGACACCGTCAAAGCCGCCTTCATCGTTTGACTCTTCCTCCTCGGATTGTGGCTCGCCTTTGGTATCGGCCCTTCGCAGGTGTGGGAAACTATTCGGGGATGGTTGCCAGATTTTCTGATTGGCGAAGGTACATAAATCGCCCTCACCCTAAATCCTTACAGCCGCCCTGTCCAAGTCAACGTCTGCTCCTTAGCATTCTCTCCGTAGCTACGCGTAACAATCAGCTCCACTTTTACCTGAGTACCACCGCTCATAAGTTGAGAGCGAATCGGCAGACGACCTAGCGCTAGGGTAAAGCGATCGTAATCTTGCGTTATCAAATCATCGGGCACTGGACCTTCGTGCTGCACAGTGTAGCGAGGCCGTATGCCACCGTCGCGCGCCGTACTGTAGCGAATGCGAAACTGAGTATCTAGCTCGTCAGATAGCTGAGCTCTGTCTATCACGCTGACCTCAAAGGTACGACTGCGGCCCGTTACCCGGCCCATTGCCAGCTGCGTGACCTGCGATACGGGCACCATGCCATCGACTCGATACGTCGTCAAATCAGCTTGCTTTGTGCTGTCACCGATTAACCAATAGCCCTCAGGAAACTGAACGCCGATTTCACCGCTGGATAGCAGCGATACGGTCAAATCATCACGCACACTACTCGCACTTTGCGGGGCTTGCCAATCCAACGCGAACCGCCGCTCAATATGCCCTGCATACGATTGGTAACTGTCTGCAATGGTAGAACCCGGTGCCAGTAAACTGCGTGCGCCTGATTGCGTTTGCCACAGATTGCGCGAAAGAGAAATGGTTTGGTTGGCCAGGGTTGAGATGGCCGTCGTGGTGCGTGGGCGCTCATTTGGCAGGGGCTCTAGCTGATTGATGGCCACTAAGCGACCGGTGTCACCGGCTGCGCCGCCGCGACCGCCTTGCCCATCGTGGCCGTCTTCGCCATCTTCACAGTCGTAGCGTTCTTCTGTGCAGTTGCCGTCTGTGCAGCGTTCGATGCGCCACGAGTCGTCGTCGCAATTGCAGCCGCGCGTGCCGTCACCGCCCCAGCCACCATCGCCACCACGACCCGCGATCGCATTCACATACACCTGCCGCAAATCTGCCGGGTCAGTGTAATACACCGTCAAAGTACCGCCGTTGCCGCCACGTCCGCCGTTGCCGCCATTGCCACCGTCGCCACCGTCAGCCGCCTGCAAATCGTAGCGAGTGTTTCGCGGCTGACGCCCGCAGCGCCGCCACTCTGCATCTTCACCATCGAGGCCGTCTTCGCCCGCTTCACCGGATAAATCTAGCTGAATAGGTACGGCACTCGGCAGAGTCACTGTTCTATTTTCACCGTCACGACCATCACGACCGCTCCTACCATCACGCCCGTCGCGCGAATCGTTACCGTAGTAATGCTCACCACGTCTATTGCCAGACTGATGGTGGGCCCAAGTTGCTGTACTACAGGGCGCAACGAGCGGAATGGCTACTAGCCCAACTGCGGATAGGGAGCCAGCGGTAAAAAGCGTCGCCGTGCATCGTGTGAAGGCGCGTGTGAAGGCGCGTGTGAAAGCAGGAGATTTTGGCATGAGGCAAGCCGTCTTGGTGAAGCAAGAGTCGCAATGCCTAACAAACGGCTAGGCATCCCTCACTCAATCTTGCCTATTTTGCCTACCTCAGCAGAGAGAATTGTGTGCCAATTCGTCAATCGGCTCGGCACAACAACAAACCAGGTTAAACAACAAATGAGTATCAACCCGTCGGCTGATAGCTCTTCACGACCCGACCAAAACATCGAATCAGCTTGTGATAGTTCTGGCTCACCGGATGGCTCAAGTCCACAATTGAATCTATCCCAATGCCATTGCGCCCTTTGTCATTACTCGAACTGTGAATGTAGCGGCCCTCTCCTATATGCAGGGCCACATGGGTAGTGCGCTCTGGCGTCCCAAAAAAAATCAAATCTCCGAGCTGCAAAGCGTCCTGGGCAACGCGCTCAGTAAAGTCTTCCTGCTGATAAGAATCGCGCGGTATCTGCACACCCGCCGCCATAAAAGCAGCCTGAACTAGCCCCGAACAGTCGTAATTGGGCGCACTCGCACCGCCCCAAAGATACTCGTTAGGCACGGCCAGTGCCGCTTTAGCAAACGCCAGCACCTGCGGAATTTTGGATTGAATTTGCTCAGCAGTTAGCACCGGGGCGCGGTGAGGCTGATCGGCCGGTGCAAGGTTTATTAAGTGCGTAGCCGAAATCCAGCCAGGGTAATCGTCTTTACAGCTGCTTACCCGTAGAACATCTTGATTTTTGGCAACTTCTAGCAGGCGTAGAGACTGGCCTACATCGACTTGGGTAACAAGTCCTTCACAGGCTGGCGTTTGATACAGGTTAATCACGCGATCGCACACATACTGCTGCGCTGCGCCCCTATAGATATCGTCTTGCACATCCTCAAGCGTCACCATTACCCACACTGCCCTCACTCCCCAGTAAGCTGCTACCTTACCCCACCATTCGCCCAAATCAAAAGCGTCTGAAAAATGAAGCACGGGTATAAAATAATTCTCACCTACTATCCACTATCAACCCCTCCGCCAGCACCCGCTTTAAACCATCTCCTCACTCGCGGTAACCTAGGTTACAGATCTGAGCATTTTCGAGTTATTCCGCCCAGCCGTCTCGCCATTATTCACTCAGCCCAACCTCCTATGACGACAACCCTTTCCACCCAAAAGCCCGCTATCGACAATAGCCATCTCAAGTCCCTTGGCAAGCTAGATGTACCCGCAAGGCTCCTCCTGGGCCCTGGTCCTTCCAATGCCGACCCTGCGGTCCTCTCCGCTATGGACCGCCAGCCCATCGGCCACCTCGACAAAGCCTATCTCCAGCTCATGGACGAAGTGCAAGAGCTCATGCGCTACGCCTGGCAAACAGACAATCGTATGACCCTGCCCGTGAGCGGGACTGGCTCTGCGGCCATGGAAGCGACCTTGGCAAACACCGTTGAGCCTGGCGACAAAGTGCTGGTATGCGTGAACGGTTACTTTGGCCATCGCCTAATGGACATGGCCGGTCGCTATGGAGCAGAAGTCAGCCACATCAACCGCCCTTGGGGAGAAGTCTTCACCGTAGAAGAGCTGCGCACCGCACTCGAAACCCATCGCCCTAAGATTTTGGCGATTGTGCATGCAGAGACGTCGACGGGCGTTTGCCAGCCAATGGAAGGCATCGGCGATCTTTGCCGTGAGTACGACTGCTTGCTTTTGCTAGACACGGTGACTAGCTTGGCGGGTGTGCCTTTGTTTTTGGATAAGTGGGGCGTGGATTTGGCCTATAGCTGTAGCCAGAAGGGGCTGAGCTGCCCGCCTGGGAGTTCGCCTTTTACGATGAGCGATCGCGCCCTAGAAGTGCTCAGCAACCGTAAGAGCAAAGTCGCCAACTGGTACCTCGACATGTCTTTGCTGGCAAACTACTGGGGTAAGGGCCGCACCTATCACCACACCGCCCCCGTCAACATGACCTACGCCATCCGCGAAGCCCTGCGCATCGTAGCAGAAGAAGGCCTAGAAGCACGCTGGAAGCGCCATCAAGACGCAGCTGAGTACTTGTACGCTGGGCTAGCAGACATGGGCCTAGAGTGCCATGTACCACGTGAGTATCGTTTGCACACGCTGACCACAGTACGCATTCCTGAGGGCGTAGATGGCAAAGTGGTAACCGCAAAGCTCGTCGATGATCACAATATGGAACTCGGTGGCGGCCTTGGTGACCTAGCCGGGCAAGTTTGGCGCGTAGGGCTAATGGGCTACAACGCTAGCAAGGAGAATGTTGATACCTTCTTAGCCGCGCTGAAAAGCGTGCTTGCGTAGAGTCTGCATACTCTGTCAGCTGTTCACAACAGCTTTGTTGCCCCTCCAAAGGAAATTCCTTTGGAGGGGCAATTTATCGTTGCATCTTTATAGATGAGAAAACACTCATACAGTATTGCTAGAGACAAATATAATGTATTTAGAAATACTTTTATTTTGTAGCAATGGTCTCAGAGTCTACACCGCATACACAAAAGAAATCACTCTCCTCGAAGGTACTGGGCCTCAACCTTGTAGCCGTCACAGGCGCGATTCTAATCAGCATATCTTTAGGGCAAAAGGTAAGTAGTGAGTTTGGAGAGGGTGGATTTATCACTTACTTTTCAGGTATTCAGCTTTTTATCCTCTCTCACCTTTGTTACAAAGTTTTTCGCCTGCGATCGCAGAGCGTTAAAGCCCCTTGGCGATCATCTATCGCTATCTGGGGGATTATGAGCTTAGGGTTCTCTTTTCTAGCGCTAGACGATTTGCTGATGATTCACGAATGGTTTGACAAAGTCATTCATAGCATCGGTCAGATTGAGGAAACGGGCGTGACCGATCGCATTGACGACCTCATCGTAGGCCTCTACGGCCTCATCGCTATCGGCCTTATTGTCCACTATCGTCACGAGCTAAAAAAGTACCGTAAAGTAGGCTCATATGTCGTTGCCGGTTTCGTCTTTCTGTTTCTAATGGTAGGGATAGATGCACTCACCAACCGCGACGACATACTAAAACTCATGTTCCCCAGTGAAATGATGCGTACTGTCAAGACTTGGGATTCTGTTGTGGAAGAGTCGTTTAAAGTGTTTTCGGAGGCGTTTTTCATTGTGGCAGCCTATCGCTGCTATCTTAGAGCGCAGCAAAGCAACCCCAAAACTCTAAACGCAACAGCAAACGAAAATATTGAGGCCCGCTGAGACAAGTAAGCCCGATGCGAGCTGACAGCAATGACTCCAGGATAAAGTAGGAGAGAAGTCGCGAGCGCTCATCAAAAGTCACCTCAGTGATAGTCAACTATCTCTACATCAGCTGCATTACTATCACGCCAAACGGAACAGATTGTCGAGAAGTTACTGAGGAATCTCTTTATGCTCTTTGCAAGAGGCCTAATCCTTCGAGTAGCTGAGGATCTTCTTCTAGGGCGATTTTGGCAATAGCCAAATAATCACTCAACCAGTCTTGCAGTTCATCTAGCGCCGCATCTCTCTTTTGCGTTGCCGCCTGCGCGTCACCTTTCTCTTTCTCCTGTGCCAAATTTGCCGCTTCTACCGCTTTCAACTCACTCAGCCCCACCTTCAGCTTTTGCTCAGTCATGCCAAATTCTTTGAGTGCTGACAAAATGGCTTTATCGGCCAGCGCGTTGTTGTAAAACTGGCCAGCTTGGGCGAGCCAGCCAGAGAGGGTGCGCTTGCGAGTGCCACCCAAATCTAGCTGAGTGCTTACGCCAGGATTTCGCTTGAAGGCAACGCGAGCGATTTTGACAAAGCGCATATAGGATTTTTTGGCCGTTTCCCAAGCGTCGTTTACGGTAGCCGTCGCGGCGATTTGCTCTCCGGCTTCTGCGGTTTGGGCAAGTTGGGCGGCAGCGGCGACGTTGTAGAGGGCTTTACCTTGTTGAATGCGGGTGGTGGTGTAGCCGTAGTCTTTGAGCGCGTTGAGAATGTCAGGATTGTTGAGGGCGTTTTCGATGGCGACTTGCGCATCGCTGAGTAGCGTGTCGATTGGCAGCATGGTAGATGGCAGTAATGACAGTGCTTTGAGCTTTCCCAGCTGAGATTTGAAAGGTAACAGCACAAACAGAATTGATAGGGAACGATACAGAGGCATTCGGGCGTGGAGCAGAATTGATGGGAGAAGCTGCGCGATCACTCGGCAGCGCAATAGAGTTGATGGCAGGCGATGCAGAATCGTTCGGGCGTGCAGCAGAATTGATAGGCGGCAGTGCAGAGCGATTTTGCATTGCCGCTATCTCGATACTGAGTGATGCAGTTGCTTACGGCACACGGTTACTTCGAGGCGATCGTGAGATAATGTTAGGCAGACGCACAATCCAAGGGAGAACAGCCATGGCAAAAGTTCAAGTGACGTCAGAAGTCAATATCGATACAGAACAGCTTCTAGAAGGCGTCGCCCAGCTAGATACCCGCGAACTCACACACTTTTTGTCTCAGGTCGGTTCAATTTTGGTAAGTCGGGGCAGTTTACCTGTTTCTGAAGCAGCGCTAATTCAGCAAATAAATCAGGGACTCCCAGCCGAAACTCAGCAGCACTACGATGAACTGCAAGCCAAACTCAGACAGGACACTATCTCGCAAGAAGAGCACCAAATCCTTTTAGAGCTGATTGATGTTGTTGAGTTAGCAAGTACAGAGCGGCTGAAGCACCTGATTGCGCTGGCACAGCTCCGCCAAGTGTCTGTTGATGAGGTCATGCAGCAGCTAGAAATCCAGACGCCGCCAGTACATGTCTAGGCAGTATATTCCCGTTGAACAGCAGCGCGAAATCATCGAGCGCTCAAATCGGCGATGTGAGTATTGCAAAAGTCACATGGACTACTCACCTCAATCGTTTGCAATCGACCATATTGTGCCGATTGCACGCGGTGGAAAAACAGAATCTAGCAACCTAGCGTTTGCCTGTGGTGGCTGTAACGGCCACAAATATACCAAGACAAAAGCAACAGACGAGTTGAGTCAAACAGTTGTTTCTCTCTATCATCCAAGAAAGCAAGACTGGCATAAACATTTCGCTTGGAGCCCCAATCTTTTGGAGATGGTAGGGTTGACGGCAACAGGCCGCGCAACTGTCACCGCCCTAAAGGTTAATCGAGTAGGCAATAAAAATCTACGATAGCTTCTGTTGTTAATCGGATGTCATCCACCTGTCTAAAGTCTCCAAATCATCTAACCCCTCTAAATCTCTGTTCTTTAATCGCCATCGCCGTCTCCCTAATCTCAAACGTTAGCGCCTCATCCCGCGCCTGCGCCTCCTCAAACTTCGCCACTGCCGCATCCACCTCACCTTTGCACGCCAGCGCATATCCCTGCGCCACCGCAAACTCCGCCGACTGCTGCCGTGTCCATACCTACTCACACACCTTGCAAGCTCGCTTGGCCGTATCGGTCAGCGGCGAGGTCCTGCTTCCCTGCTCCAGCAGCACATACTTCAGCCGATCCCGTAAATACGCCGCCGTCGCCTACGTATCTACAATCGGCAGATGCACCTCTTCTGAAATAACGCTAGGGCTTGTGTCTGAGAATGTGGCAATAATAGCAGTAATCCCCTTTCAGTCTCTCATGTCGCGCCGCCGCCGAGCCTGACGCGCTGCCTTCTCTTTCTGTGCTGCCAGCTTGGCACTCACCCCACGCCAAACAATCATCATCGGCAGCACCATAGGCACAAGTGCCAGCAGCAGCAGCGGGTCTCCCGCGACTATCACCATCGCGACACTAGGCACCATAAGCACAACCGCACCTGCAATCAACACCCACCACGGCATACCGCCGCTCGCCAAGCCCCTGTAGGCTCGCCCTTCCAGCTCGATGCGAGACATGGGTGCCAGGCCAGACGGTGCTTTCTCAATGGCAGGCGGTGGCGATGGTGGCACTTCTGTAAATCGCTGCTGGTCGGCGGTTTCAACATCGGTAAAAAACTGTTTGTACTCATCGGCACTCATAATGATGTTCCTTTGACTAGTAGCGTGGGGCTGGTAGCGCAAGACTGGTAGCGCGAACTGCTGACTTCAGTGTATGAAGTGATCGCACACAAATCCATTACCCCAATGGGTACGTCACTTGCGAAAGGTTTGACCCTACACAGTGTGATACAGCCGCCAGTTCAAAAGATCCTGATAAACCGTAAATTCAGGCCATCAGCTCGGCTATCACTTCAGCCTGATACGCCTTAAACGCTGGCAGTTCGCGAGTCTCTTTTGTACGCGATCGCCCCAAATCCACCACAATCTCTCGCTGCACCGTGCCCGGCCTCGCCGTCATCACATAAATCCGCTGCGAGAGAAACACCGCCTCTCTCACATCGTGAGTAATCATTAGAATGCTCGTCCCCGTCTTCTCCCACAGCTCGAGCAAAAACTGTTGCATTGTCTCTTTGGTTTGCGCATCGAGCGCGCCAAAGGGCTCATCCATTAGCAGAATTTTGGGCCTGCTTGTCAGCGCGCGAGCGATCGCAACCCGCTGCTTCATCCCCCCCGACAGCTCCTTCGGCAGCGCCTGCGCAAACTGCGTTAGCCCCACCATTTCCAAATAATACGAAGCCTGCTCCCGCCGCGCCTTCTTATCTACCCCTTGTAGCTTCAGGCCAAACTCCACATTCTTTTGCACCTGCATCCACGGATACAGCGTGTAATCTTGAAACACCATCCCTCGGTCGGCTCCAGGGCCTGTTACCGGCTCACTGTCCACCTCTATCAGGCCAGCCGGCGGGACATCTAGCCCAGCAACCAGCCGCAGCAAAGTCGACTTCCCCGAACCAGAAGCACCCACCACACACACAAACTCTCCATCTTCCACACGCAAGTTCACATCTTTGAGCGCCACCACTGGCCCCTTATCTGTTGCAAATTGCTTATGTAATTTGGAGACTTCTAAATACATGAGAGAACACTCAAGGAGAGAGCTAAAACCTTAAAAACAAAGCCTGAAGTAGATCCCCTCCTCGGAGGGGTGCCCGTAGGGTGGGGTGGGTTCGATGTGTGGATGAAGTGACCAACCCACCCCGTCACTGCGTGCCACCCCTCCAGAGGGGATCTACTTCAGGCTACGAAACAACAATTTACTCTACTGCCCACTTACAGGTAGATTTCAAGATCATTCGCAAAGAGAGATCTGCCAAGAAGCCAATCACACCCAATATAATCAAGTACGCAAAAATCTCATCTGTTCTAAAAAACCGCTGCGCCATCGCAATCCGTTTCCCTAGACCTTCATTTGCCGCAATCAGCTCAGCGACCACGACTAAGTTCCACGCGCCCGCCATGTTGATGCGAAACGTATCCAGGATGTTTGGCAGCACATAGGGCGTAATCACCTGCATCAGCGTTTGCCACCGAGAGCCGCCTAGTGTGTACGTCGCCTCCAGCAAATGCTTCGGTACAAACTTCACCGCATCCATAATCATCAGCGTATTGTAAAAAATCACCCCAATAAAAATCAGCGCGATCTTCGGTGCTTCATCCAAACCCATGTAGATAATCAGCAGTGGAATGAAGGCAGGTGCAGGCATGTAGCGAACAATACCCATAATGGGTTCGAGCAGCGATCGCACCGAAGCAAACGCCCCCATCGAAATGCCCAAAGGCACCGACAGCACAGATGCCAAGATGAACCCAGTTCCCACCCGAAAACGACTCGCCTGCAAATCGACAAGCACAAAGCCCTTCTCCCACAGCCGCCCAAATGCCGCAACCACATCCGGAGGTGACGGCAAAAACTTAGGATTCACCAGCGCGCTGCGCGCCACTAGCCACCACAAGGCCAAAGGCACTAAAACAGAAGCAACGCGCAATATCCAGTCCAGCCTTGCCGGAATCGGTTCGCCCATCCGCCAAAATACCCTAGGCTTTAGGCTCTGCCGATGAAGCTGCTGCCCCTTCACTGATCTAGCCGAAACAGTTGCCTCACTCACCATATGACATACGCCTTGCAAACAATATAGAAAAGCATCCCCAAACCTCTCCTTAAAAGCAGCCGGGGACACTCAAATCAAACAAACCCACAATCAAACAAACCGCCTATTTTCTATTCGGCGTTTCTATTCGGCGGCCAAAGCCTTCACAAACTGATCGTCAAGGATAGGAGCCAACTCAGGCGCTTCTGGAATAAAGCCAACACCCACCATAAAGTCCGCCATTTGAACCGCCGCATAAGGCATGTGCTTCATCCCTTCACCCTCACTAAACGCTTCCAAATTCTCTTCTAGCGTAAATATTCGAGTGCCGTCTTTCAGCAGCTGCAGCTCTTCGATAGTGACATCCGCACGCGCCGCCATAATCTCATCCGACTTTTCAGGATTCTCTTCCATATACGCCAGCGTATCGAACCATGTTTTCACAATCGCCTGCACATCGTCAGGCCGCTCATCAACCATGGTTTGACTCATTACCAACAAATCAGGAATCGCGCCTGGAAACTCACTAGAGGTCAAAAGCTCTTTACTGCCCTCACGCTCTAGCGCGGTTAGCCAATACGGCGGAAACGCCGCAACCGCATCGGTCTGGCCCGCCGCGAATGCAGCCGCAGCCGCACCGGTCTCCAAAGGAACAATCTCTACGTCATCGCGAGAGAAGCCTTCTTCTTCTAACGCTAGGCTCAGCAAAAAGTCGCCAACAACCCCTTCTTCAGCGGCGACTTCCTTGCCGACAAGATCGGCCAAACTATTAATGTCTTCGGTCACAATAACTTTGTCGTTACCCGCCGAGTTGTCGTTCACAAGTACGGCCACTTCACCATTTGCCGCATCCGCCGCAAACGAAATCGTATCGTTCAGCGTTTGGCCATTGCCGTCTAGCTGCCCTGCGGCAAAAGCCTCCATTGACTCTAGATAACCGTCAAACCAGCGCATTTCTACATTGACACCGTTTGCGGCAAATAGACCCTCTTGTTCTGCGATCGCCCACGGCCACCACCCAGCCCAATTGCTGTAGCCAATTACTATAGCTGGCGCTTCGTCCGCTGCCGTATCTGTAGCCGTATCGCTACTAGAGGAACCGCCACAGCTCACAGTCACCAGCATTGTGCAAAAGAAAGCCAAACACAATGAAACCAACCGACGTCTTCTCATCAAAATCCCAATCCAAAATCTAAAAGAACAACAAACTACAGCCTAGGTGGCTTGAATAATTGAGCCTACACGTGCGGTAGAGTGCTTGTTATCAGTCACTAGAGTAGGAGATCAGGCGTGCAAACAACAGTAAGCTACGTAACCAATTGTGTATCAATCCACACTCTTTAGCGGCCCCGCCTAGAGAATTCTGCCAAAGGCTGAGCCGTAATAAGCATTTGCAATAAGCACTATATGGGTTAGTCCATAATGCATTCATACGCCGAAAACACAGCTCGATACGCCTGCCACGCTCCCAAAGAAGACCGACGACGCAACCGAAAAAGACTAAACCAAACCATTGAAATACCACCACTTGAAAAGTACCTAATCGCTGATGCAGCAGGCTTAAGCAAAACAGCCATACCCAAATGCATCGAAGCGCACCCCTAACTCACTGACTAACTTGACTAACTCACTGGCTGAAGGTCCGCCGAGGCAACCGGCCGAGACAACACAACTTGCCTCACCCAGTCGAACCACTCTTTAAGGCCTTCACCACTTTTGGCAGACACCGGGATAATTACCGTTTTTGAATTCAGCTGACGCACATTGCGAACAATCGTCTCAATGTCAACATCTAAGTAGGGCGCAAGGTCTGTTTTAGTAATCAACAAACAATCCGCTTCGCGAAACATAATCGGATACTTGAGAGGCTTATCCTCTCCTTCCGTAATGCTCAGCAGCGCGACCTTGGCATGCTCTCCTACCTCAAATTCGGCAGGGCACACCAGGTTGCCTACATTCTCTACAAACACCAAGTCAAAATCTTCTGGTCGCTGCCCATCTGCAAGCTCATGCTCAAACTGATGTAAACCACCGGCCACCATTTTGGAATCCAAATGGCAAGAGCGGCCCGTATTGATAGCAACCACCGGCACCCCATGCTGACGCAACCGATCCGCATCTAGCTGAGTTGTCATATCTCCTTCAATAACAGCTATTTGAAGATCTTTTTGTAGCCCTTGCAACGTTTTCTCCAACAGTTGGGTCTTCCCCGACCCTGGACTACTCATCAAATTTAGACAGGTGACACCCCACGCATTGAGGCGATCGCGATTCTTCTCAGCCCCATGCTGATTGGCATGCAGCAAATTCATCTCTAAAGCAGCATCAAACGTTTGGTGCATATAAACTCTCTAAGCCCTTGAACTTCCACAATGCGTTTTCCAGCAGACAACGTCCGTATTTACCGATACATCAACACAATTTCTTACACCCTTTTGCCCACTGATCAGGCGTCACACCTTACTTTTTGCCTTGCTAGCAGCTGAAACATACGGCTCCTCGCAGGGCAAGTCATCCTGAGAAAACTCTACTCGGCCAATTTTCAGCTCCCGCCCGGAGCGAATATCATCCATCGGCGCTTGACAGCTAGGACAGGCATACTGCAACCCCACCTGAGGCCGGTATTCTTGCTGACAAGAATGACAAAACGCCACCAGCGGCGTTTCATCAATTACCAGCTCCACATCCTGCAAAAACGTCCCCTGCGTCTGCGCCGAAAACGCAAACTGCAAGCCCGCAGGCTCTACACAGGTAAACGCGCCTACGGTCAAATGCACCCGCTCCACCGTTGGATGGCCCGGCTGCTCAGCCAGCCAGTCTCGCACGGTGAAGATCAGCGCCTTCGTCATATCAGTTTCATGCATAAGTTTGTGTGCCTATTGCCAGCCACTGCCAACGTCCATATTTGCCGTTTCACTGATGTAGTCTGCCTTACTCTGACGCGGCAGCTGACCCGAAAGAACCAGGTGCGCCATCGTGTCGCAAATCACCCGTGTCGCCATCAACGATGTAATGTCGCTAATGTCATACGGCGGAGAAACTTCTACAATCTCCAAGCCACAGACCGGCGCTTTTTCAACAATCTTGCCGAGCATATACAGCGCCTCACGAGGCAACAGACCACCCGGCTCTGGCCAGCCGGTTCCAGGGACAAATCCAGCATCAATACAGTCGATATCAAAGCTGATATAGACGCAGTCGGTACCGTCCAGCGCTCTTTCGAGTGCAAAGTCCACGGCCGCATCTAGGCCCATCTCAGTAATGTCGGTCACGGTGAGAATATTGGTGGCCCGCTCTCGGCAGACTTTGACGCCGGGGCGGGGAACTTGCCAACCACCAATGCCGAGCTGCACGAGGTTTTTAGCGGGAGCATTGTCCATATTGGTCGCGTGGAACCAAGGGCAGGTATGCATTCGCTCATCTAGGTCGGTCTCTTGCGTATCGACGTGGCGATCGAAGTGGATGATGCCGACTTTTTTGTCGCCAAGGTGACGGCAAACGCCGCGTACGGTGGGGAACCCAATGGAGTGATCCCCACCGAGAATAATGGGAAACGCACCTGAGCTAAAGATATGAGCAATCCCTTTAGAGATTTGGTCGAAGGATTTTTCATTGTTGGCAGGGATGGTAAATATGTCGCCAACATCGCACATGGTGATGCTCTCACGTAGGTCCACACCCAGCTCAAAGTTGTAGGGCGTGTACAGCGCTGAAATGCGGCGAATCCCCTGCGGGCCAAAACGTGTACCGGGGCGATAAGTTGTTCCTGAGTCGTGAGGGACGCCCACAATGGCAACATCGTAACTACCTACCTGGCGTACGTCTTCTAGGTAGGGCGCTTTCATAAAGGTGGTGATACCGGCGTAGTGCGGTAGCTCACCCCGAGAGAAGGTAGGGATCGATCTGTCGCGAATGCTTTCTGCCGCGTCTAGGCCAAATTCTAAACCGCGATCGACTTCTTGCTGCCAGCCAGTCAGCGGCAACCTGGCTTCTTTCTCCAGCGCATAGTCGGCCTCACTACGAGCAGGCTCTCCAGAAGCACTAAACGTGGGTTGATCACTCATATGTCGTTATTGGGGGGCGTCGTGGGAAGCGAGCGTCATTGCAATGTGACAGCTCACCATTGAATTGAACAACCAAGAAATACGCATTAATTGGGGCAATCGATTAACACGAGCAAGGCTGTAAAAAAGAAAGACTTTGGGTAGTCAAAAAAGACTTTTTAAACGAGAAGAACAACGGTGACGCTTTGTTAAAAGAGCCTACAACAAAGAAACGGCATAATTTATATGCTTACAATTTCACCATAGATTCTGTACAAAAACACGGGCGGAAACACAGTTTCTTCGTAAAGATACGTTGTAGAAAGAAAAAATTACGTAGGCCCTCTCGGTACAATCCACAACAAATTGATAGCTGCGTAAGCTGTTAAATGCAGACATTTCCGTAGATTTACGCCAAATAGAGATAACAGGCCCGTTGCAAAAAAGACATGTCTGCCTGGCAACGACAAAGTCGCCCAAACCCTGCCAAAATCGCTGCGGTGCCTAGATGGCAATGTAAACCTACGTTAAGCTATGGGCAGCCAACGATTAGTGAACCATCAAAAACTACCTCATGCTGCTGGATACTGCTCACCGCAACAAGCTCGATCCTTCTGACGACGACTTGTTTTATGCTCAGCCCCGATTTGTCACCCATGTAGACGAGGGCTTTCTGGCACAGCTGACGAAGCTTTATCGCGATCGCATCCCCCAAAACAGCCGCGTCTTCGACATGATGAGCAGCTGGGTCTCACACCTCCCTCGTGACATCGACTACGCCCACGTAGAAGGCCACGGGCTCAATGGCGAAGAGCTAGCGCGCAACAAACAGCTCGACCATTACTTTGTACAAAACCTAAATAAAAACCAGACGCTACCGCTCGAAGATAATTCGTTCGACGCAGTCGTCAACACCGTTTCAGTACAGTACCTTCAGTACCCAGAAAAAGTATTCGCTGAGGCATATCGCATTCTTAGGCCAGGTGGAATCACTATCTTTAGCTTTTCCAATCGCATGTTTCCGCACAAAGCGATCGCACTTTGGAGAGACGGCACAGAAGCTAGCCGCGTTTCGCTAGTCAAGCGCTACTTCGAGTCTGTGCCTGGTTTTGGCAATATCGAGGCAATTGTCAACAAGTCGGAAGCGCCTGCTATTTTACAAATGATGGGAATGGGCGGCGGCGACCCGTTTTATGCGGTTGTGGCAGAGAAGATGGTGCCCTTGGCACAGGACTAAAAAGCCGTTAGCTCAAGATTAGGGACTCCATTGAAGCCTGCAAGTCTTTAGTGAGGTCAGAGATCGCACGTCTGCGTTTCTTTTGATAGTCGGCGTAGCGTTCGCTCACTACAATCGGTTCGCCAATCGTTGCGATCGCCCTTTGCGGCCCCAGCTGCAATTGACTCACCGGCTCACCTTTAATCTTATCGATCATGTCTCGCAGCAGCAGCGCCGTTTCTGCGAAGCGCTCCGCGCTGGGATGCTCCTTCACATAGTGGCCCGTCACCGCCACAAAGCTCTCCACTAGGCGCATGTGCCACATCCGCAGATTCGCCTCTTCTGCCACGCGGTTCGCCAAACCCAAATCCACTGCCGACAGCCGCTCTGTGTCTTCACGAAAGATGCGATCCCAGCCCGCCTGCTCTAGCTTGCGGCAGCGGTCAATCATCGTACCCTTGGGCCGCAGACCAAAGTAGCTTTCGGCCACCTGTAGTGCTTCATTCATCAGCGCTTTTAGCCGTGTTGCCAGCTGGTCATTTGGCTCGGCTGACGTATCTTCTTCAGACGCTTCTGCCTCAAATTTCACACCATAAAATTCACTGTAATAGCCTTCCATCTGCGTCAGCAAATGCTCGGCTAGACGATACAGGCGTCCGTACAAATCCAAGTCCGTAGGCCGCCCCAAACCGCTATCACGCTCCAACTGGTTAATTAAGGCCTCAAGCGGCTTCCAAGGCTCCTCTACATACCGATACTGAATCCCAATCGGCAAAATCACAACCGACTCGTGCCGTTGCTGCGCCTGCAAATCTTCAACACACCAAAACGCCAGCTGAGCGATCCCTGGCTCCAGCGGACTCACGATTTCGTTGTGGCCATTGTTGCCACCTTCCGGCGCAGCCGCCAGCGGAAAGCGCCCCTCTAGCATTAGCCGTCGAGCTGTTTTTAGTGCCAGCAAATCCAGCTTTCCCCGCTGAATAGGCACACCGCCCAACTTAGAAAACACCCAGCCCAAGTAGCTCCCAGCCCACAGCGGAATGCCTCTGTCGTATAGAAAGTGAGCGTGGGTCTTCTTCAGCGGCAGCCCAATTTGCCTTGCAGTTTGCGGCAGCGATCGCCAGAGCAAATGGCTCAGCACATAAGGGTCCGTCGCATTCGGATGGCGAAAAGCCAGCATCACCCGCGTTTTACCCGCATCAAATTCGTGATAAAACTTGGCCAGCGTTTCCACATTGTGCGCCTCTACCTCCACCAGGTCCGTCTGCCAGGCAGTCCATGCGGGCATCAATGGCTGCATTGCCCGCCGCACTAGGCCGCTATAGCGAGGCGGAATAAACGTAAGCGCAGGCTGAGCAAAATTAGTAGCAGAAGACATGCATCTAGGAGAAAAAGAGCAGTGAAAGCGCGTCGAGCAGGCTGTGGAACCTTTATATCAGATTGCCCTGATTAGAAGATGAGGCGATCAAAGGGGAAACACACTTTGCTGCCGGTGGAAAACGCGCTTTGCTGCCGGTGGAAAACGCGCTTTGCTGCCGATGGACATTGGAGAGCTGGCTTTTGGGGTGAGACATAGCCAGAAGTCATGCTCGCTGGTATTGCATGCCGGGGAGCTGCACGACTAATCCTGATAGTTCTAGCTCTACTAATGCGCCTAGGACTAAACCGGTATCGGCTTGCGATCGCGCCACAATGCCATCGAGCAGCACCGGCTCAACAGAAACCGCTTCGAGGACCTGACTGAGCAGCGGCGTCAGTTCGGTCAAAGGCGTCTCTGAAGAAGTCTCTACTGTATCTAATGCTATGGATAGGACCGCACCCTCCTCAGGTATCTTTGCACTATCAATCATGCCTGAGTCAGAAGGTGCCTTTCGACCAGTTGGTCCATCTGTTGGGATGTCTACAGCAGGTAGAGATTCTAGGGACTCTATGAAGGTGCGATCGCTCAAAATTATCTGCGCCCCCTGCCCAATCAAGCGCAGGCAGCCCTCACCCTGCTCATTATCTAGCGAGGCAGGCAAAGCATACACCTCCCGGCAATAGTCATTGGCCAGCCGCGCCGTAATCAACGCCCCAGAGCGAGCCGGGGCTTCCGTCACCAATACCGCCCGACTCAGCCCCGCAATAATGCGATTTCGCCGAGGAAAGTGTGCTCTATCCGGACCCGTCCCATCGGGATACTCGCTCACCACCAAGCCCGTTTCTAAAATTTGTTCATACAGGCGCTGATTTTGCTTCGGGTAAACAATATCCACGCCCGTGCCTACCACAGCGACCGTCGTCCCTTTCTCGCGCAAGCAGCTCGTATGCGCATCGGTGTCAATTCCCGCCGCCAGCCCCGAAATAATCATGGCGCCGTTAGCCGTCAGCCGACCACTCAGCCGCTGAGTCCATCGCTTACCATAGGCCGAAGGGCGACGCGTCCCGACAATGCCCACCGTCAGTCGATTCGGATCGTGCAACCGCAGGTTTCCTCGGTAGTAAAGCAGCGGCGGCGGATCATTAATCGCAAACAGCAGTGCCGGATAGTCCGCATCAGCAGGCGTCCAAAAAGACGAATTCTCCCTCTCATGCTGAGCCAGCATCTCATCAGGCTTTATCGTCGGTCGCTGACGCACAATGTTTTCAGCAATCAGCAGCCCAATGCCATCCACAGATAGCAGCTCACCCGCAGGCGCTTCCCAGGCAGCCGACAAAGACCCAAAGGACTCCCACAGCCGCTTCAGAATCACCGGGCCTACATCTTTAATTCGCGACCACGCTAGCCAATACGCTCTCTCTGTTGCCACACTCGCCGCCTGCCAAACTACCTTTTTAGAGTGCCCACAGCTACCAGACTCCCCGTATGCACAACGCTAAATACAAACGAATGAGAATTCCGGCGAGTAAGGCTATAGGTTTAAGAGAATCAACAAACCGGCCCGTACAACAGCCCAATACAACAGCCCAATACAACAGTTCAATCTCACAGCTCAATACAACAGAACTATCTCTTTAAGAAGCAACAGATGTGATTACTCACTCATCATGGGTACATCAAAATCTTTTTCAGTCTAAAATCTGATTGTTCTAAATCTCTCTCGAAAAAAATATCCAGCGATAGCACGTCTTCCTAAAGCTGAGCATTTGACGGTAGGATCCTACTCAACGCCACCGTAGGAGAGTGCCCCGTGCCTTCAACGCCTTCACAAACCGACTCATCGCTAAAAGCCCTTATCTTCGACGTCGATGGCACCCTCGCTGAAACCGAACGCGATGGTCACCGGCCAGCTTTCAACCAGGCATTTATGGATGCAGGGCTCGACTGGAATTGGTCTGTAGAGCGCTACGGCGAACTACTCGAAGTTTCTGGCGGCAAAGAGCGAATTCGAGCTTTTGTGCAGCAGTCCCAACCTAACTTTGTTTTGCCAGCAGAATTTGAAGATCTCACCGCTTTTATCAAGCACTTGCACGGTATTAAGACGCAGTACTACAAGCAGTTTGCGCAAGAAGGGCGAATTCCACTGCGTCCGGGTGTAGAACGACTGCTGAATGAGGCGAGAAAAGAAGGGGTGAGGCTTGCGATCGCAACTACAACCACACCCGCCAACGTCCAAGCCCTACTCGAAAACACCCTCGGCCCCGAAAGCATGGACTGGTTCGAAGTCATCGCCGCAGGTGACATGGTCCCCCACAAAAAGCCCGCTCCCGACATCTTCGAATACGCCCTAGAGCACCTCAAGCTCCCCCCCGAAAACTGCCTCGGCTTTGAAGACACCAACAACGGCCTCCTCTCCGCCACCCAAACCGGACTCAAAACCATCGTCACCGTCAACGAATACACCAAAGACCAAGACTTCTCAAAAGCAACCCTGGTCGTCAGCGACTTCGGCGAGCCCAGCGAGCCCTTCACCGTACTTGCAGGCAAAACTGGTAATGCTAAATGTTTTGATATTGCGCTGGCTAGGGAAATCTGCGATCGCTAAAACAGGTGCACTACAATTCAGAGGCATATATCCAAGCGACGTATCGGTAACTCGCCTAAATACTGCATTAGGGCATAGCGTGCTAAGCCCTAATGCAACCAACAGCAACTACCCAGCAGCACTATAAATCTGCCAAGCCTGGAAGAAAATATACAGCGACAGTACAATCAACATCACTCGAAACAGATTAGTCACCGTTGCATTGCTCAGCTTAGGCAAAAACCGCGTACTCACCTGCACGCCAATCAACCCACCCACGCCCAAAATTAAGCCCGCCACCCAGTTGATGTTGTAATTGAGCGCGTGGCCAGCACATGCCGAAATAGACGTTATCACAATCACGCCTAAGCTAGTGCGCACTGCCGACTTAATGCTCTCACCCAGCAGCAAAATTTGCAGCGGCACCAAAATCACGCCCCCGCCTACGCCAAACAGCCCTGCCATAAATCCAGCAGTAGAGCCCGTAATCAACCTCGCAGTCACAGGATTAATTGCCGGGCCAATCGCCATCCGCGATTCTCTAAATTTGGCTTTTGAAACAACTCTCTTTTTCAGCGATACCAGATAAATATTCGTTAGCAGCAGCGAGCCAAAACCGAGCAGTAGCCAATAGTCAGGAATACTAGAGCCGACCAACGTGCCCAAAAAAGCCGTCACCAAAGCAGGCGCACCTAGCAGCAAAATTTGCCTGAGCCGGAGATAACCCATCCGCCAGTTTTGAAAGCTACCTGCACTGGAGGTCACCAAAATCGCTAAGCTACTCGTCGCAGTCGCTTGTACCGGCGTAAACTGTATCGGCACCGGTAAAAAATTCATCTGAATCAGCACAGGTACGAGTAGCGTTCCTCCGCCAATTCCCAGAAAGCCAGCCAAAACGCCTGAAAGCAAGCCAGCCAACGACAACAAAATAATTGAGCTAACCGTCACACTGTTACCTACTGGACTGCGATATCGCTTGGCTTACCGAAAAGGTGGCTGGCTACTTCAGATAAAACGCCTGCAAAGCGACCAAGATGCACGGACTGCCAAGAGCCATATTAGCTCTCTTGTGTCTGTGTCAAAATCGGCGACAGATCGATATACTCCTCAATCGTAGTCGCTAAACCATTCAACATGCTGTCGCGCTGCTCACGATAGTTTGCAATACCTGTGGGCATAGAGCGCAGGCCACGCTGCTGTCGCAACCGGTTGAGCCAGGCCCGTCGCCAAGGACCATTGTCAAAAATACCGTGCAAATAGGTACCCCATACAGACTGAGCCGCATCCACAATGCCCAAGCTACGATCATCAAAAATAGGCATAAATGAATTTTCCTCATCGTTGCCCGTCGACATCACTAGCTGAGTTCGGCCCTGGTGAATCTCGTAGCCCACAACCGGCAGTCCATCCTGAGGATACTTAGAACTCACCGTTCGCTGCCGGGCCACCTTCTGTTGCGTAATCACGGTTCGCAAAGGCAGTAGACCCAAGCCGTTGAATCGGCCCTCTTGTCCTTCTAGGCCTTCAGGGTCTGCCAGCATTTGACCCATAATTTGGAAGCCACCACAAATGCCCATGACCGTGCCGCCCGCCGACGCATAGTTCACAATCTCATTGGCCATGCCGGTTTGCTGCAATGCCAGCAGGGCAGCGATCGTCGTTTTGGTTCCCGGTAAAATCACCGCATCGGGGTAGCCCAAGTCATCTTTCGGGCTGAGGTACTTCACATTTACAGAAGGCTCTGCTTCTAGCGCATCAAAGTCAGTAAAGTTAGAAATGCGCGGCAGTCGAATCACAGCGACTGTAATTTCGGCTTGCGCTTTGACCGCTGGGCGATCTAGCAATGACAGCGAATCTTCTGCGGGGAACGCCGCATCAATCCAGGGAATTACCCCAATTACTGGGATGCCTGTGCGCTCTTCTAGCCAGTCAATCCCTGGCTGCAAAATAGAGCGCTGCCCCCGAAACTTGTTGATCACAATCCCTTTTATCAGGGCCCTTTCTTCAGGGTCCAACAGTTCTAGGGTGCCGACGATATGGGCAAATACACCACCACGATCAATATCAGCGATCAAAATCGTCGGCGCTTTCAAATACGAAGCGATTCGCATGTTAGCCAAATCACGATGCTTCAGATTTATTTCCGCTGGGCTACCGGCCCCTTCACAAATCAGAAGGTCAAACTCTTGACTGAGACGAGCTAGGCTCTCCTGAATGGCCTGCCAGCCCGCACTGAAAAATTCTTCGTAGTACTTTTGAGCCGTTGTCCGGCCGATGGGCCTACCCTTCAAAATCACCTGAGAGGTTTGGTCACCTTGAGGCTTGAGCAAAATCGGGTTCATTTCAGCCTGAGGAGAGACCCCCGCAGCCCAAGCTTGCACGGCCTGTGCGTAGCCAATTTCAGCACCTGTTGTACTCACGTAGGAGTTGAGGGCCATATTCTGCCCTTTGAAGGGGGCCACTCGCCAACCTCGGCGGCTCAATATTCGACAGAGCGCAGTCACCAACATGGATTTTCCCGCGTGAGATGTTGTTCCCACCACCATTATTGATTTCACTGCTTGCTCCCCTATTTATCGATTGCATACCCCCTCACATTACCCAAACTTGGCAATGTGTGAAGCAAAAAAGTTGATGAATCGCGAGGGAAAAGTCGAAAAATCAGGCATCGGCCTAAAAATCACTCAACTAGCCCAGCCAGTCAGGCACTCGGCACCATCGCACGACCGCGTTCTTTAAGTAGTCCACGAGGCTTGCTCTACGATCCGGACAGCCTTGAGATTGCCACTGCTCAACGACTCTGCGTCCCAGTGGTGTTAGGCGAAAGCTGTCGGTCAGTCCCTGTCCATCGACTTCGCGACGCAAAATTCCAACAGAGGCCAACCACATCAGCTCCGACTCTGTAGCAACTTCGCTCAAGGGCTGCTGGGTGTAGCCTTTCAGGGCACCGCTATTCTCTGCGATCGTAGGCACACTCACGCTAGAAGTACGCATTTCTGCTAGCAGCTTGTGATAAAAAGGTGAGCAAAAAACCGCTCTCTGTGCCCGCCGAATCACAGACTCTGGATAGGTCATTGTCACAGTTGGCTCGCTCGCTGCTGTATTCTCCAAGCTGTTTTGATCAGATAACGCGCCACTCATCGGCGCATCAATGAGTGGCGCACCAATAAGTGGCGCGCTAGAGGCCGCAGTTTTGTCGCTGCTATCGTCTAGAGGATTGGTTTGCAGAGCATCCATAGGGTAAGCATTCCTACATGTTTCTTAATCTTACCGTGCTGCACGGCGCAAAGGAACTAAGGGAAAGCCGACCAAAGGAGCAGCGTCAAAAAGACAGGGCCAAAAAGCAGAGCCAAGAAAAACAGAGTGGGCACGAGCTAGAGCCGCCGCCATCATCGTCGAGATGAGTTTAGGCGTCTCACCTTTTCGGCCAACACTAACCCAAGAAATGGCATGTCTTCTAGAAGGTACCGACGCCACAGCCGTCTGGGTTCACACAAAAGTCGGTACAGCCATTCCAGTCCCAGCTCACTCACAAATTGAGGCGCTCTGGGCTTAGCACCTGCTTCAAAATCAACCACAGCGCCTACTGCCATAAAAATATCTACATTTGGAAGGCGATCGCAATTAGCCGCAATCCACTTCTCTTGCTTAGGAGCCCCCAAGCACACCGCCACCACATTGGCTGACGACTGCTCAATGACAGAAACAACCTGGTTGCATTCACTCACACTGTGCTCAAAGCCAAACGGCGGCGAGTATTCACCTACCACAATCTCGCGGCCTATACGAGCATTGATGCGATCGCGCGCTTCCTTAGCAACCCCCGCACGCCCCCCCAGCAAAAAGATCCGAATATTCTCGTTTTCTTTGTGATGTTCACAAAACCAAGGAAACAAGTCCGAGCCCGAGAGCTTAGCTTTCAGGGGCGTACCCAAAAAGCGAGAGGCGTACATCACTATTTGGCTATCACAAATCTTGAAATCTGCCCGCTGATACACCGATGCAAACTCTGGGTCGTGGCGCAGCTTCATCATGTGATCCACATTGGGCGTAAACACAACGCCCTTCTGCAAAGACGTCAAAAACTCCTGCGGGGTCACATTATCAAAATCCACGCCCAAAATATCGATTTTCCGAGGCAGCTCAGACGCCTGAGAAAAGTCGTGAAGCGACCTATCAGCACCTTTAGAGTCGACTTCTACAGGTCTTTCGTCAGGGCTTTCGTCCGCGTTTCCCCTTGGAGAAGGCTGAACAGCTATAGCCTCATCACACATATCCAACGCTTGATTTGAGCGACTTGAAGACTGGCGTAGGCGAGGATACGCGCTGCCATACTTTTTGTCGGAAGCTACAGCAGCACGAGAGGCTTTAGGCTGAGCAGCTTTATTGGATTGGAGATGGGTCATAGTCAAAAAAGGCCGCGCTCAAGGAATAGATGCAAAACTGATAATTAGAAGCGCTTGAAGAAGAACAACCTAAAAAAAGCCGCTACTGAAAAGTGACTGTACGAATACAGTCGCCAAGCGATGAAAACGATCACTTATGAGCCTCAACATTCCTTACCAAAATGTAGTGACGATGACCGAATTGGCACACTTAGGAAGACGTCATCAACTTTTGGATGTTCCGAACACGTATCAGATCACAAATACAGAGAGAAATTTCAATTGGGTATATTTACCTCTCTATAAAAACGCACCTAAAGTGCACACGGAACTAAATAAAATCAGTATATTTACGCAACAAATCATGCATAACTGCGTAGAAAACCATCGCAGCAAAGACATAACTCAATGAGATAACGCAACTAGCCAAAGGCCCTAAAACAGCTGATATTCCGTCTCAGCCTCACAGCCTAGTCAAAGACTAAAGTGACATTTTTGCCTAAGCTGACACATAGCGTGGATACGCATTTAAGTAGCAACGGAATGAAACTCAACTGGAGGCAAGTCAAAGCATCGGTGTCCAAGTTTTGCGCTCAGCATTGACCTTACACAGGCGTTGCCTCTAGGCACAAAAACGACAGGAACGAAAAAGCGGGAATGAACAACCTGCCCATTCCCGCTTCTTCTTTTTTCTTTCAAGAGCTTCTGGCTATCGTTTTCCAGAGTGATTGAAATTAGTAATAATCAGTCAGTTACGAGTGAGCTGGGGTGCTAGGATTCGAACCTAGGAATGGCGATACCAAAAACCGCTGCCTTACCACTTGGCGACACCCCATCGCTTTTCGCTTAGGTATTGTAGCACCAGCTCTGCGATTTTTTGCAAGGGTTCAAGGATTATTTTTCATCGAAAGTTTCTAGCTGCTGAGTGACCTTTCGGTGACCTGTTTTGAGTGACTGGCTCATCCCATATTTGGTTACCCCCGTTGACTTACCCTAGAGAGCGCCCGCGCCAGGTCCATCCCCAGCCTGTTTCTACTTTCACAATGGAGGCTAGCGCGATCGCACTCACCAGTCCGCCACCTAGCCACCCCAGCCACAAGTACCGCACCGGAAACCCAATCGCCGTAGCAGATATTCGCCGTAGCGCAATTTGCAAACTCACCACCACCGCCGACAGTATCAGCAAAGCCACAGCTAAGTTACCCGTCACCGCTTTTGAGAATGTGCCGCCAATACTAGCCACAAGTCCAAGCCAAGGCATCACAAAAATCAAAAACACAGCTGAGGCCGATACCAGCGTCAGCAAAATATTACGATTGGCCCCCAAGTAGTAGTTCTTTGTCCAGCCCTCCCACAGATCACCAAACGAGCGATACATTCGCACGGTTGCAGATTCTAAACCCAGCACATAGCGAAGGGATAACCCACTCTGCTTAATCAACGCAGCCAAGGCCAAATCTTCTACCGGATTAGTCGCCACCGCTTTGTGCCCACCAATTTTGTCGTAAGCATCCCGCGCAAACAGCATGAAAGGGCCCGCTGCTAAAGCCTTATTAGGCTGTTCTGCATCGTTCACCCCCTGAAAGTCAAAACCAATGGTAATTAGGTTCGCCATAATGGGCTGCACCACCCATTCCGAGAAACAGCCGCATACAATCGCTGGAGCGCAGCTAAGTAGGTCACTCTTTTGAGCTTTGGCTTCACTGAGTGCGCGGGCGATCGCATCATTGGCCAATCGCACATCCGCATCAATAAATAATAGATACTCACCTGTCGCTTTCTCTACCGCGCAGGTACAGGCCCAGTTCTTTCCACGCCATGTCCTGTCTATCGGCCTTTGAGGCACGGTTGTCACCGTCACCCGCTCATCTTCTTTAGCAACGGCCTCAGCCAGCGATTTCGTTTCGTCAGTCGATTCATCATCCGCCACAATCAGCTGAAGCACAGATGCTTCAGGCAGCTGGTTAGCCAGCACCGCCCACATGCAGTCTTCAATATTTACTGCCTCGTTGTAGGCCGGGATAATTACGCTGATCGTCGGCAGCGACTCTGGTAAATTCGCCAGCGCTGACAGACGTGGCGCTTTACCAATAGACAGCAAAAAGCGACGGTAAAAATCGCTCATAGCGACTAGGCTCACCAGCAAAATAATTGCCAAATTAACCCAGGGGTCCAGCAGTAGCGCCTGCAATGAATCATAGTCTTGCCCTAGCAGCGTCAGACCCACCGCAGCCCTACCAAACGCTAACCTCATCAGCTCAATCTCTGGCATAAAATCTCGTATCTCACTTGATATCTCTAAACTCGATATCTCTAACTCAATATCTCTTAGGCGTCATAGCCTAGCTTAAACTGAAGGCTATGTTTCTCCAGCACCTCCATCTACAGAACTTTCGCAACTATCAGAGCCAGTCTGTGGCTTTTAGTGCACCAAAAACGATTCTTTTGGGAGACAACGCTCAAGGCAAATCCAATCTGCTAGAAGCTGTTGAGCTATTAGCCACACTAAAGTCTCACCGTACTAGCCGCGATCGCGACCTCGTCCAGGAAGGCTTCACCACCGGCCACATCCAAGCCCAGCTCCAAAAAGACCTAGGCACCAACGAACTCAACATGGTGCTGCGCAACGGCGGTCGCCGAGCCGTCATTCGCAACGGCGAAACCCTCAAGCGCCAGCAGGACTTTCTCGGCAGCCTCAACGCCGTACAGTTCTCTAGCCTAGATCTTGACCTTGTCAGGGGAGGCCCTGGCGAGCGGAGAGTATGGATCGATACGCTGCTCACCCAGCTAGAGCCGATCTACGCCTACATCTTGCAGCAGTACAGCCAAGTACTCAAGCAACGCAACGCCTTCATCAAGCAGCACACCGCAGAAGAAGATTCAGGCCCGTTAGATCCAACTCAGATGGCACTGTGGGATGCTCAGCTCGCAACTGCGGGAACGCGAGTGATTCGTCGGAGATCGCGCGGACTTCAACGCCTCGCCCCGCTCGCCGAATCCTGGCATCAAGCTATCAGCGGCGACACCGAAAAGCTCAACATCACCTACCAGCCCAACGATTCACATAAGCCCGAAGCAGACAAAGATGATCCCGCCGCCATCCAAAGTGCCTTCCTCGAAAAAATCCAATCGCGTGCCATTGCCGAATATCACCAGCGCACATCCCTCGTAGGGCCACACCGCGACGACATTGACTTTTCCATCAATCAAACGCCCGCTCGCCAATATGGTTCGCAGGGTCAGCAGCGCACCCTCGTCCTCGCCCTCAAGCTCGCGGAGCTAGAGCTGATCGAAGCCGTCATTGGTGAACCACCACTACTGTTGCTAGACGATGTCCTCGCCGAGCTAGATCTCAAACGACAGAATCAGCTGCTAGAAACCATCGAAGATCGCTTTCAGACGCTGATTACCACAACCCATCTAGGCTCATTCGATGCCCGATGGCTGAAAGAATCACAGATTCTGACCGTTCATCAGGGCGCACTGTTGGAATCGTAAGGGAATCGCGTTCCAATTATTGACGGAGGGCATAGCGGTGCTAAGCCCCTACGAGATCGTCGCCACTGTAGGGGCTTAGCGGTGCTAAGCCCCAAGCAGAAAACTAGGCCATCACAGCACCCAACGCCCGGTCCAACAGCGCCAAGGCTTCTTCTACATCTGCCTCACTCGCAATTAAAGGCGGCACCATTCGCACCACCTGAGCGCCTGCCGGAATCACTAATAGCCCTTCAGACAAAGCTGCTTTCACGATATCGAGCGCGACGGTACCGGCATCTGCTTTCAGCACTAGGCCATTAATCAAGCCCCAGCCTCGAACGCCTTCACATAGAGTGGGATACTTCTGTGCGATCGCCCTCAATCCCTTTCTTAGCTGCTGACCACGCGATCGCACGTTCGCAATCACCCCGTCATCTTCTAGCGTCTTACACACCGCCAGCGCCACCCCACATACAAACGGGTTGCCGCCAAATGTACTGCCGTGCTCACTCGGCTGAAACACATCGCAATGAGACTTCGCCAAAATCGCCCCAATCGGCATGCCGCCACCGAGGCCCTTCGCCAAAGTAAAAATATCCGGCTCCACACCAATCGTCTGATAGCCCCACAGGTTACCAGTACGGCCCATGCCCACCTGCACCTCATCCAGGATCAGCAAAATGCCCAGATCATCACACAGCTGCCGCACCTGTTTGAAATACACCGGATTCCCTGGACACACGCCGCCTTCACCTTGCATCGGCTCCAGCAGAACTGCCGCTACCTGTCGCTGCTCACTGTCCAACGCCGTAATCGCGGCCTTCAGCGCAGCAATATCGTTATACGGCACATAGTGAAAGCCCGGCACCAGCGGGTTAAAATTCTTCTGATACTTTGGCTGACCTGTCGCTGTCACTGTCGCCAGCGTGCGCCCATGAAAGCTCGACTTCGCCGTAATCACAATCGGCGTTTCAATCCCTAGCTCCGTACGCCCATACTTACGCGCCAGCTTAATCGCACCTTCATTCGCTTCCGCGCCAGAATTACAAAAGAACACCCGATCCGCGCAGGAGCGCTCAGTCAGCCACTGTGCCAGCTCACCCTGCTCAGGAATGTAATACAGGTTCGACACGTGCTGTAGCTTACGAATCTGAGCCGTCGCCGCTGTCACCATCGCCGGATGGCAGTGCCCCAGCGTACAGGTCGCAATGCCCGCCACAAAATCCAAATACTCTCGGCCCGCTGAATCCCATAGACGAGTCCCTTGTCCTCGATCCATCGCAATTGGGAAACGACCGTAGGTCGCCATTACATGCTGATCAAAAACCGCTGGCTGAAAAGCAGCGTCATCTTTTGCAGGGGTTGCCTCTGGAATCAGTGTCTGAGAAGTCATAGAGATTTGAAGAATTAAATCAACATGCGTAGCACAATGAGCATTATTGTATCGCTAAACAAAAAGAAGGCCAGCCCAGAAAGGACTGACCCAATGTTGCAGTGAGATAATGTCGCAGTGGTAGATGTTGTGTAGCGATCGCTTACACACTCGCGAGATGAATGGCAAAGTTAAGCGGCAGCTCGTCACCAGCTAAAGACACCTCTAGGAGGTAGGTCTTATCTAGCCCAGGATCGGCTAATACGATATCTAAAGGGCCGGGTTGCGATCGCAGCGCCCGCTTTTCAATTTCGCCATCCCAAAGACGCACCTGACCACCGTCGGGCAAAGTTACCGCAATCGTGAGCTGACCCAGAACAAGCGCTACCGACAGCTCCAAAGAACCGCGAGGCGTTAACCACTGACGCGAGTCTTCAGGCTTATCAGCCGAAATTTCTAGCGTCAAGGCACCCAAAATCTCTTGGGCCGCCATCATAGAAAGCGCAATTTGCTGCTCTGGGCGAGCCAAATCATAGCCACCAGCAATATTAGCTAGCTCCTGAGTCAGCGCGGTTTGGGTCGCACTATCAGAACGATAGGCAGGCACCAGCACCATATCGGCAATGGGCTCTAGCAAATCGACCTGCTCAGGAAACATATCTTCCACCGCACGGACGAGGCGGACACCCTGCTTAATCGGTGCGCGAGCCAGCTCCTGACACCGAACAAACAAAGCATTGAGCAAAGGCTGGGGCAGCAATCCCGGCACCTGAAGCCCACCCACATGAGTACTCCACAAGGGAGCTGCGGCCGCGCCCACAGCAGCTACTAACGTAGCGCCTGTCGCATCAGAGACCTCAGCCGGATAGTCGGACAACTCCGACTCCCAAGGAAAGAGGGGTGGCTTATTTTCGTACTCCGATTGGAGACGTTGTTTTAATAAAGAATGAAAACGTTCTTGCACAGCGTGGATTTCTCCGAAGTTAAACGACTGAGCCGTCTGAGAGGAACCGTCTTTTGAGGAAGGCATTCTCGAAGCCACGGAAAACCTAGGGTTATATGTGGTAAAAGACACCACCCTAGAGTGGAATGTAGATAGGTGAGAGACCACAATCTTAGCTTTTGGCTGAGATTCTGGCTCAAACCCTTGATGATGTGGGGGCTTACTAGACGTTGCATCAGACCCGACTCCGAACGAGCCTGCTTCCTTTGAATTGACTTCCGATGTAGACCCATTTCCTGATGGTATAGAAAATGTCGGGTCGAACTTTTGAAGAAGCCAAAGAAGCAAGTTCCGAGTACTAACTAAGTCACTATTCATATTTGTCCACCCTAGTCCGGACAGATTTCAATATTGATGGAGGGTGACACCCATCGGGGCAGGGGGCAAAACCCCGCACCCCCAAGAATAGCGAAGAATAGCTCGCTACAAATTCCGAATATCCCAGGCAATCTCTAAAAGTTTGGACCACTGCTTACGTAGCTGAGTCGGCGTTACATCTAGGCGTCTAGAGATCTCCTGGTCACTCAACTTCTGCTGCTTCAAATCCAAAATCTTGGATTGGTTCTGAGTAATCTTAGTTTGTAAGTATTCCCACTGCTGAGGGGTCAGACCCAGATTCTTCCCTAATTCTGCCCCCAGCCACTCGTGAACTAGCTCCCAGTTGTGCGCGAACGAAAACTTCAGTAGATGGTACTTAAACCGCTGCTGCAAATAGTCACGCTCACGCGGGGTAATCCCCAAAATGGACTCAATCTCTGAAGTAGGCAAGTCAATCAGGCGCAGGCTAAAGTAGTCAGCACAGTCATTCTGGCCTTTTTCGACTAGGTAGTCCATCAGCTGCTCCACTACGCGTGCGCGCACGGTACTTTCAGCATCAATGTTGTCTTCCTCGGTCGTCAGCTCTTCTCGCAGGCGCTGTAAAGGCGCAGTCCGAGGATGGTCAGAATCACCGCCCTCTATTGCCTGCTGGATATCGATCACCGTTTCAGGCGGCTGCTGTTTGGAAAAAGTTTGGGTACGCAAGATGATGAGCTGCTGCGATCGCCCTCGCGACAGCGGAATTCGCCGCTTAGCATAGCGCTCTGTAAAAGCCATGTACTCAGCCAGCTCTAGCAAAGAACGGGGCCGATAGTTTTCAGCCACCTCATTCTCACGGCGAAAAGCATTGACGCTCTCAACATAAAAGTTCTGCAAAAAATCTTCAATGAGCGTCACACGCGCCTGGTAGCTCGCCTGCACTTGTGGCGGCGTCATATACCGATACACGATAGCGCTCAAGCTACTGTGCAGCTCTAGTCGTCCTTTTGTAGAGCCTAGCTTGTGATACTGCAAGCACTGCTTCAGACGGAGATTAGCGAGGTTGTCAGCCCAGCCCTCTACATCACCAGAATTTTGAATGCGCTGACTCTCTGTGCAAATTCGCTGCACTTCATCGTTAATGCGCGTCGCAATTTCACGGCAGTTTTTGGTTGAGGCTGGTGTCTTTTGCCTTAATTCTTGGCACAGTCGTTCGAGAAGCGTTTCCACAACTGATTACAATTATTCCCTGATGGTTGAACCGTTTGGTAGCACAGAAGCATTAGCGTTCAGGTCTGAGCTACACACCCCTTGGATACAGTAGATAGACGTAAAAATGTAGATGGATTAAGTCGTCAGCGGGTAGTCACCATCTAGAGAATAGACAGATCGGTTCAGCTTCTAAACACTTCTCATGAGATATTCACAGAAGCATTAAAGTTAGTAGGTGTAATTCTTCTAATTCACACATCTAACCGGACCAATCTGACCTGGTAGCTCCAGCTAGTATTGGATGCACGCTTACGCTGATAAGCCATTTTGTTAGCAAGTTTGCGCTACTTCTTTGCGCTTGCCTTTCTGCGTAAGCTTTATGGATATTCGCTCAGCGTTAGGTCGTATCCGGTCAGTTTCGGCATGAATTGCTCTTGAGCAAATTATTGAAACCCTTTCAATTTCACACGTATTTTTTACAACCTCAGCCCCTATGGACATTGGCTTGGATATTGACCAGCAGCTGCAGAACTTAATCGACGGCGCACCCCAAGAAGCCGACCTGAGAACCGCAATAAAAACAGTCGCCCCTGTGATTAAAACGGTAGCCAAACAGCTAAAGCACTCTGAATACTATATTTTGCAGTCCATCTCACGGCAGTGGCTACAGGCGACTATTGCCCACAAAGATTCACCGGCTCAGCCCAAGCGCGTTATCTACGCCTACCCGTCTTTAGCCGCCGCTGCAGGCGACAAACTCGCCAAAAGCAATCCAGGATTAATGGCCCTTCCCGAGCCCGTTGCACAGCCTGTGTTTCAGCTACCGTCCATTGAGCCTGTCGATAGCCTTATCTTTCTAGAAACACTTGCCCGCGTTCAGGCCATAGAAGTCCGCCGCTGAGACTTGAAGCTCCTTTTTCAAAGCCAATTAACCCAGGGGATGAAGCCTCAAGTCCCTCCAGATATCGCATAGACAAAGGCCCAGCTAACAGACACTAGCTGGACCTTTGGGTAGGATTCTTCTCCTGCAGCTACGCGGTCCTCAAGCAGCATCAAAGAAACTGCTGAGACCAGGCACTAGGGCGTAGCCTAAACGTTCACAGTCGGCAATATAAACAGCAGTCACAAATAGCTGTGCTGCGTCAAAAAAGAGGAGCTAACTAAATCTAGCTGACAGGATTTAACTACAAACGAGCGGAAACTAGCTCAAATACCAAGGCAACAAAGAACCCAACCATGGCCAAGCGACCATTCCACAGCTCAGCGTAGGGGGTAAAGCCCATTCTAGGCTCAGGGCGGTAGTAGCGTGTAGGGCTCACGCCTAATGTTTTATTGGCCAATGCTTCAGAAGCAATACTAGATTCTATAGAGACCGTTTGCGTTTCGTTTTTCATAGTCGATTTTGTACTTTTCCCTAGTTACCTAAAGAAAGTATAAGCGATGTACAGGAAAATTAACCGTAATCGCTGAAACACACTATAAATTTCTGTCCGCTGATAAGTCTCATCTTGCAAACAAGACGACGAATATCGCCAAAACAGAACCGCCATCTCATTTTTTTGAGACGGCGGTATAGCCATAAAAATAGATTGTCTGTGCCTTATGTCTAACAACAATGCTCCCAAATCCGGCAATAGAGCCTCTGCCCAGAGACCTACGTTGCGTCAGATTGAGATGTCTCAGCAGTTTTCACAGGTGCATCCGAAGCGGACATATCTGGGATATCAGGCGTTGATTCATTGTTAGTCTCATCGGCCTCATCCTCTACCAGCTGAGCGACATCGCCATCAGATCCTAGCGTTAGGATTTCATCCGAGAGCGATTCTTCTGTATCAGAATCCTCCTCATCCAACCCAGAGCGATCAATATCTAGAGGTGCATGAATCGGGTCCGATGAAGCTTGATTGCCCGACTCAAAGCGGCGGAGCGCAGCGGCGGACTCTTCTGCATCTAGAGCCAATATTTCTGACTGAGAAGCCAGCTCAATTTTCTGAACCTCGGCGTCAGCTGCAATCGGCTGATCGGCACCACGACCCAAAGGCCGAATACGGCGAATCGGCAAGTTAGCCGTTAAGGCTGTGACACGCTGGTCGGTTGCTAGCGAAAACTCCAGGGCGTCGAAGTCGACTTCTACATAGCGAGAGACAACGGCGATGATTTCCTGACGCATCATTTCTAGCGTCTGCGGATCGAGCGCTAGGCGATCGTGAGCCAGCACGATTTTGAGCCGACGCTTCACATCGTCGCGGCTGTTAGGATCTTCAGCAGGGCCAAAGAATCGTTCGAGAAGGTCACTAATAAGAGGAATTGCCATGATAGTAAATCACCGTGATGTCGCTGCTAGTCAAGTTTCATCGCCCTTGTTGGCTTGCTGTACCCCTTGCTTGTCTCAAGAGTTGCACATCATAGCGCCAACGGTATAAAGCGGCTACATTCCAAACAGCCTTTTGAGTCTAGTAAAGAAAGAATCCTGCTGAATACTTAAGTCCATAAGAGGAACCTTCTCGCCCTGCAAACGCTGAGATACATTTGTAAAGGCGATACCCGCTTTAGATAACTTTTCTTCTAATACCAAGGGCTCCCCTTTATTGGTCGAAACTATCACCTGTTCATCATCTGGAATGACACCCAATAGCGGAATCGACAAAATTCCCTGCACATCTTTGACCGACATCATCTGCTCGGCAGCAACCATAGCAGGTCGCAAGCGGTTGATGACTAATCGCACAGCTTTAATATCGTTCGCTTCTAGTAAGCCAATCACTCGGTCGGCGTCGCGAACCGCCGATATTTCAGGTGTGGTGACAATGATCGCCTCGCGGGCGGCGGCAATTGAGTTACGAAAGCCCATTTCAATCCCCGCAGGGCTATCGATCAAAATAAAGTTGTACACCTTGGTCAAAGCTTTGATTAAGCGTTTCATCTGCTCAGGCTTAATCGATTCTTTCGAGCGATTTTGGGCCGCTGGCAGCAGTGCCAAATTGGGCTGACGCTTATCTTTCACAAGCGCTTGATCTAGGCGGCACTCACCGGCTAGTACATCCAAGGCGGTGTAAACGATGCGATTTTCTAAGCCCAGCAGCAGGTCCAGGTTGCGTAAACCAAAGTCAGCATCAACGACCGCAACCCGCTGTCCGGCTTTGGCGAGGGCCATTCCTAGGTTTGCGGTGCAAGTTGTCTTACCAACGCCTCCTTTACCGGAGGTCATAACGATGATGCGGCTCATGTGATCTCTTGGGGGCTCTCTTGAATAGTCAGGTCAGCTAGGGCAAACTCGGCGGCGAGCGCAATGCGAATACCATCTGGGCCGATGTAGGCGACCTCAGGCTGGTATTGAGCAGGCGGGTCGTCGGGTGAGCGCGCTACTTTGTCGGCAATTCGCAGCTGGGTTGGCTGCATGTGCAGGGCCATAATACGGCACTGGGTGTTACCCCCGGCTCCTGCATGCACAACCCCACGCGCATGTCCCCAAATAAAGATGTCGCCTTCGGCCACGATAGAACTGCCTGGATTAGCGTCACCGAGCACAATGACCGTGCCACGATGGCGAACCTCTACACCCGACCTCAAGGTTGTTTGCAAATACAGGGGCTCGTCCATCGCTTGACGCGAGGCTTCTTGACCTTGACCTAAATGGCTGAGTGTTGTTTGTTGCTCTACAGAATAACCGGCGGTTGCAGCGGCCACGGCAGTTTGCCTGCGGCTGGCGTAAATGCGCTTGAGCGGGAGCTGTGCGTCGCTGAGCAGTGAGTCAATTTCTTGAACCTGCTGGCTGTCGAGGAGGCGATCGCGCGCAATCAAATGAACCGGGGTGTGAGGCTGCAAAAATCGCTCTCCACCACTGATGCGCTCTTTCAGCTGCCGCCTCAGTTCCTCCCAATACACAGGATTACGACTTTTCTCAGGCGCTGGTGGCAAAATCAACAGCAGGCGACCGCCTTCGCTTTTGAATTGCACCTGCAAATTTGGATTGCTTTCTGGTTTGGTCTGTACAGGTTCCGCCTCCGGGGAGGCCGGTTCCGGCTCAATCTCTAAAATAAAGTTGTTGAAGTCGAGTCCATCAGCAGGCTGTGTGCTTTCTGGAGACATACCTTCTGCAGGCGTGCCACCTAAGTGAACGCCCTCTTGATAGCCACGCTGAGAAGAAGAAAAATCTGGAACCATCTGCCGACACCCTTTGGCCGCACGTCCTAACTTAAGCAAAATTAAGGCCGAAACCCTGTCCAAGCTCTACAAACAAGCTGCAAACCTTGGCTATCTTAGAACACTATTGCTTTATGGAACATAGCGCGTGGCTAAATATATCAGACTTATCAAAATAAGTTGATACCTGTAGTTTCAGTGTAATTGCTTAATGCGATGGATTAACTCGATACCTCAATGCCCCCGACAGTAAGTGAGCAGAAAACCCAATACAAGGAAGAGAACTCATCGACTAACCACTCAAACCGAACACACAGAGGGCTTTGCAGAGTTTAAAGAAAACATAAATCCAAGCAAGCATTTGATAAAGGAGTCTTACCGTGTAAGGTGCATAATTATCCTTCACCCGGTAATTACCTAGCCAATCGCTGATTTGGCTATTGTTCAACATATAAAGGTGTTATTGCACAATGGTTAATCGCAACACGGCTTCAGCTCTCACGATTGCAGCGCTTCTCGCCTGCGCAATCCCAGCGGAATCAATGGCATCGGCCTTGTTTTTACCCATCATAAGTTCGGTGCTGGGGCAAGCCACGCCTACACCTACTTTTACTGTTCCAGACTCGGTCGCCCAAGATACCGAAGTTGTCATCAGCAGTAGCTCTGACAATATGAAAGCCATTAGCGAAGCACTAGGCGCAGGATTCGAAGGTGAGTACGACAACAGCAAAGTTTCGATTGAAAATAAAGATGCCAACGCAGCCATTCAAGATGTCCTGAATGGCAACGCAGATCTCGCAGCTATCAGCCGACCGCTCACCACAGAAGAGCAGGGAAAAGGATTGATTGCGGTCCCTGTCAGACGTGAAAAGATAGCCATCGTTGTCAACAAAGACAACCCATTTGCCCAAAGTATTACCGGGAGCCAGTTCGCTCAGATCTTCAGAGGCGAAATCAAAGATTGGGCTGAAGTCGGTGGTGACGCCGGTCCTATTAAGCTAGTAGATCGCCCAGCAACTAGCGAAACCAGACTAGCCCTCAGTCCTTATCCTGTTTTTACCACCGCGCCTTTTAACGCCGCTGCTGGTGCGACTACCCTCGAAGAAGACACAACAGGAGCGCTGGTCACAGCGTTGGGGCCCGATGGCATCAGCTACGTACTGGTTGGAGAACTTGATGGTCAGCCTGATCTCAAAGCACTCCAGCTACACAAGACCCCTCCTAGCGATCCTAGATACCCATTCTCTCAACCCTACGCATTCGTGTATGCCGGAGGAGCGTCTCCAGAGGTGTCAGCTTTCTTGGGCTACGCCACAGGAAATCCTGGGCAAGCAGCCGTTAACAATGCTGGTGTCTCAGGCATAGGACTGATTCCCGATGCGGGCAACGGCACAGAGACAGCTAATGCAGGTACGGCAGCACCTGACACACCAGCTGCTGACACACCAGATTCAGCTGCTGACACACCAGCTGCTGAATCCGAAGCAGCAGACACAGAGGGCACAACGCCCGACGATGCAGCAGACGGCACAACCCTCGAAGCAAACAATGTAATGGTGGCAGGCCTAGACGGTGAAATTGGCACCGAGGACGACATCAATATTGTTGGGCCAGATGGTGTGTTAGGCACAGCAGATGATATCCGAGGCATTGGGCCAGATGGTGAAATTGGTACGGCGGACGACCTAGATTTAGCAGGCCCTGATGGCGTGCCAGGCACTGAAGACGACGTCAATTTGGCAGGCCCAGACGGTGAAATTGGCACGGCGGACGACGTTGCATTTGCAGGGACTACCGCTGAAGGTGGTGCTGATGTAGATGCCGACGGAGGTGGGCTAGGTGACTTAGCCGCGAATGGTCGCTGGTGGTGGCTCCTCTTACCGTTAGCAGGCCTTGGACTGTTGATTTGGGCGGCTGGCAGACGTGGCAACGAAGAAGAAGCTGGCTATGTTGCCAATGTTGAAGGGAACGACGGCAAAGCCCTTCCACAGGAAGATCGCATTCGCAGCAATTTCGGTGAAGATGACATAAATTTTGTCGACCCCAAAGATATTGGCCTTGAAGGGTTAGATACTGATGTATCGGGAACAAAAGTCAGCGGGAAAGGACTGGGAATTGGAAAAGTTGCTGCGAGTGGCGCGGCGATCGCAGGCGGCACAGCGATCGCAGGCAAAGGCCTTGCTAGCAGCATAAGAAACAAAGCTGGCGACGTCACCATGGATTTGCAGGACGGTGTTTCTGGGTCCGTCAAAGGTGACATCGACGGGGTCAAAGGCAACGTCCAAGGCGGTATCGATGGCATTAAAGGCGGCATGCAGGACGGCATCGACGGCGCTAGAGGAAGCGTGCAAGGTAGCATTGACAGTGTCAAGGGCAACGTCCAAGGCGGCATTGATGGATTAAAAGGCAGTGCTCAAGATGGCATTGACGGCGTCAAAAGCGCAGGCGCAGTTGGATTAGGTGCGAGCGCAGCTGGATTAGGTGCTGCGGGTGCCGAGATTAGCGGGCTCCGAGATAAAGCGCAAGACGGTATCGACGGGTTAAAAGACAGCGCTCAAGATAGCATTGACGGCGTGAAAAATGCAGCTGGTGAAGCGAAGGATTCGGGTGGTAGCTGGCTAGATCGTGCTAAGCAGCGAATTAACGAAGCCGCAAAAGATGTCAAGGACACTGCGTCTGAACTCAAGGATGATGTGACTAAAAACGATTAGCGCGCCGGCAAACGATAGAGTGACAGAACACCGATCGCTACAGCACTCATCAATATAGACAGTAGACACGCTATGGAATGGTCATCTACCCACGCCAACTTGCATGTCCTGCTGAGGAAAAAGAACCTGCTTCCGAAAAACAGCCGTATTCTCATGGCAGTTTCTGGGGGGCAGGATTCTTTGTGTTTGGCGCGTCTACTGCTCGACTTGCAGCCCAAGTGGCAGTGGTCACTTGGGCTAGTGCACTGCGACCATCGCTGGCGAGAAGATTCTGCGGCAAATGCAGCGCACGTCTTGTCACTGGCCAAAACGTGGCAAATTCCGGCCTGGCAAGAGTCTGCCGATCCGCCACCTACCAGCGAAGCCACTGCAAGAGAGTGGCGCTATAAGAGGTTTGAGAAAGTCGCAAGTGCAGAGGGGTATCTATATATTGTGACTGGGCATACGATGAGCGATCGCGCCGAAACCGTCCTATACAATCTCATTCGCGGCACCGGCACCGACGGACTTGGAACCCTAGCCTGGTCAAGACCACTCAGAGAAACCCAACGTGAACCCCAGCAAAATCACCCACAAATCACGCTCGTTCGCCCTCTCCTCAACTTCACCCGTCAAGATACGGCTGGCTTCTGCGCGCAAAACCAGCTGCCTATCTGGGAAGACAGCAGCAATCAAGACCTAAGCTTTCGACGCAACCGGATTCGACAAGAACTGATGCCTTACTTGCGATCGCACTTTAATCCCAAAGCAGAAACTGCCTTGGCCCAGCTCGCAGAAATCACAGCTGCAGACACGGCATATCTCACCGCACAAACTGAAACGCTGTACCAGGCAGTCGTCAGCCAAACGAAATTACCGACAGAACACAAAGCTTGGGAAATTCAGCGACTCATTCTCAAAGAGGCACCCTTAGCACTTCAGCGTCGAGTCATCCGAAAGCTCTTACAGCAAGCCCTCACGCAACCACCGACCTTTGCGCACATCGAAAAACTTCTCTCTCTGCTGCCTGCACCAAACGGCAGTCAAGGGGATCCGTATCCAGGGGGATGGACTGCAAGAGTAAATGGCCCAACTATCCAGCTCGCCCTTTTCTGAGTGTGCAGTTATGAGAGACTCACAATATGTTGACCGCTTTATGAGTAAGCAGAGCGCTTCTTAATATTCGCATAACATTTGTTTAATTCATAAGAGTACAAATACAGCTGAACTACAGCGCGCTTTTCAGACTCTAGAACCCTTTTTCTGACTGGGTTGTAAACAACGGATCTAAGTATTAACGCCACGTAACAATCACGAAGTATTTACTCACAAAAGAACATGAGAAGCTTTACAAAAGTATTTCCTTCCGCTAATATGAAGTCATAGGCGAAAGCTGATTTTTTGCAGCTAAGCCTCGTACCTCGATAACTAAAAAGGATTCATAATGACTACTACTCTACAGCAGCGCGAAAGCGCTTCTTTGTGGGAGCAGTTTTGTCAGTGGGTTACCAGCACCGACAACCGCCTCTATGTAGGTTGGTTCGGCGTGTTGATGATCCCTACACTACTCGCTGCTACAGCATGTTTCGTAATTGCGTTCATCGCAGCGCCTCCCGTCGACATCGACGGCATCCGTGAGCCTGTTGCAGGTTCATTGATGTACGGCAACAACATCATCTCTGGTGCGGTTGTTCCTTCTTCAAATGCGATTGGTCTGCACTTCTACCCCATCTGGGAAGCAGCTTCTCTTGACGAGTGGTTGTACAACGGCGGCCCTTACCAGTTGGTAATTTTCCACTTCCTCATCGGCGTATTTTGCTACATGGGTCGTGAGTGGGAACTGTCTTACCGTCTCGGTATGCGCCCTTGGATCTGTGTTGCATACTCTGCTCCT
>JBHJIY010000022.1:0-13759 GCA_050042985.1 Phormidesmis sp.
GAGGCAATACCAAAGTCAATCAGCTTGATTTGCTTGCTCTCTGGGTGGATCAAAATGTTGGCAGGCTTAATGTCTTTGTGAATCACCCGCTGCTGCGCCAGGTAGTGCAAAATATCGGCCAGCTGCACCCCGATTGAAAGCGATTGAATGAGACTCAGTGCTGAGCGATCGCGTTTCTCAGAATTTCCTTTTGCAGACGGTTTGGATTCGGCGTAGTCAGCGAGCGATCGCCCTTCAAAAGCCTCCATCACCAGCGCTTGAGAATTTCCATACGGCACCAGTGCCTCTGTGGCCACTAGCCCAGGGTGACTCAGCTGCTGACTAATGGTGTACTGGTTACGAAACTGAAGCAGCTCATCAAAGCTAGGGTAGTTATTTTTTAGTACTTTGAAAGCAACGGCGCGCTTATCTGACTCACGCATTGCTCGATAGACCTCTGTGCGACTACCCGAGTACAACCGCTCCAAAATGCGGTATCCAGACAGCGTTTTAGAACAAGCAGCTTTCATACAGTGGTTCCGGAAAAACTCAAATGAATCAGTTTGTTATCAAAAGATTCTGATTTAGTTTTCCCAACAGAATCCTACTGCTGTAGCTATTTTCAGCACCTTATGCGTAATAAAAGTAAGCTAAACAACAGTGCAAACTAGCGGCACGCAAACAATGCAGACTACATGCAACCGTACTGGCTCAGCGCCGCCGTGCTCAATGCAACAATCTCTTCTAGCTAACGATACGCAGAGCTAGGGATGAGTCGCACTTACAAACGCGATACTCCGCGTCCAGGCTACTGCTTTGTTGTGTAGTTGCTGAGTGAAGTACGCGCGAATGCGAGCAATATCAATAGACGAAAGACCTTGCTCAGTCAGGCGATCGCAATACTTGCTACCATCTCCTAGCCATCGCTTCAGCATAGCCGCACTTACCAATACCTCTGTCTGAAAAGTGCTGAGTTCTATCTCGCAGCTCAACCCTGCCTGCTCAAATCCTCGCTGTAAATCTGATGCATCCCAGTTCACCATTACATCGTTAGGCTGGCTGAAGATGTCATCTTCAGCGGCTACGAATTGCTTCTGAAGTGCCCTATCGGCTTTTTCAAAAGTCACTAACTCAGAGAGTCTTTGCCCCCGTGAAGGAACAGATTCAGCCAGGACAATTTGGCCTTCGGGATGCAGCAATTCTTTTAGCTGGGAGATGGCTTTCTCTTTCTGTGCGATCGCCATCAAAGCATTACGCCCAACAATCCCGTCGAACAAAAGAGGCTTTTCTGATTCGCAACTCTCTTCGTTCAGCGCTGTTATCCAGTCCGATGCCTTCACTTTTACAACAGATGGCCTAGTCAGCTCATCTAGCATTGTTGCCTGTTCTACAATCGCTTCATAGGTCTGCGATGTGTGAGCACAGCTGTAGACGCCGCCTTCTGGGACGTGGCGCACGGCTTCCCAGGTGAGTAGGCCAGTGCTGGCGTTGAGGTCGAGGAGGAGATGATGGCGTTGAGGATTTAGCTCGGTGAAAATGCGATCGCGCACTTCTCCCAGCTGTTCACCTAGCACTCCCGTCGCCCGCTGTAGCCACCTATCTTGTCGTTCATCCGTTGGACCGTAGGTCAGTGCTTCTGGCGTTGTTCTCTCAGCGTTACTTTCTACCAGTGCGGCCAGCTGCGCTTCTCGTCTGCGAGCTACTTGCAGCTGAATGCCGCCTTCGTAGCCTTGGTCAGAAGGCTGATAGAACACTTGCCCCTGCAAACTTGTCGGCAGATATTGCTGAGCTACCCAGTGATCGCGATAGGCATGCGGGTACAGATATCCCGCGCCGTGTCCGAATCCTTTCTTGTCACGGCTAGCATCTCGCATTGCGTTGGGCACATCACCTTCTCTTTCTTTCTCTACAGCGGCCAACGCATCGAAAAAGGCCATAGCGCTATTGCTTTTGGGCGCGGTTGCTAGGTACAGCGCGGCCTGAGCTAGTGGATACCGCCCTTCTGGCATGCCTACCCTGTCGTATGCGGTGGCACAGCCCGCAACAACCACCACCGCATTCGGGTCTGCCATACCAACGTCTTCACCGGCAAAAATTACCATTCGCCGGAAGATATAGCGTGCGTCTTCTCCGGCATATACCATACGGGCTAGCCAATACATGGTGGCGTCTGGGTCAGAGCCTCGCATGCTTTTAATGAAGGCGCTGATGGTATCGAAGTGGGCGTCGCCTTCTTTGTCGTACAGGACAGCGCGCTGCTGGATGGAATCTTCTGCGACCGGTAGCGTAATTTGAATTGCACCAGTTTTATCAGGCGGCGTGGTTTCTACGGCTAGCTCTAGGGCATTGAGTACGGTGCGAGCATCTCCATTGGCGACGTTGACCAAGTGTTCGAGAGCATTGGCTGCGATCGCAATTTCCCGCTCACCATATCCCCGCTCCTTATCCGTCAGTGCCTGCTGCACAATCTCCTTAAGATCTTCCGCCTCCAGCGGTTTTAGCTGAAACACCCGCGAACGGCTTACCAGTGCCTTATTCACTTCAAAAAAAGGATTCTCGGTTGTCGCTCCGATCAAAATCACCGTGCCATTTTCCACCCAGGGCAGCAGCGCATCTTGCTGAGCTTTGTTAAATCGGTGTACTTCGTCGACAAATAGAATTGTCCGTCGCCCAAACTGGCCCCGGTGGGATTGCGCTAGCTCAATAGCGGCGCGAATATCTTTCACCCCGCCGAGTACCGCGTTGATGGCTACGAACTGAGCCATGGTGGTATTCGCAATTACCCTGGCAAGCGTTGTTTTGCCGGTGCCGGGCGGGCCGTAGAAAATGAGTGATGAGAGCTGGTCGGCCTTGATGGCGCGGCGTAGGAGCTTTCCAGGCCCGATGATGGCACTTTGTCCGATAAATTCGTCGAGCGATCGCGGTCGCATTCTCGCCGCCAACGGCGCGCCTGATTCGCTCAACTGCTGCTGCTTGTGCTCAAAAAGGTCCATCGCAACATTATAAAAGCTGTGATTGCTCGCACAACCTTAATCGATGCTTTGGGCACATTAAGTCCAGCTATTAATTTATATTTTCAAACAATTTTATGATGGATATTCCTCAAGAAACGATAAAAAAGTAGTCTATTTGCATAAGAAAACAAGAAAAAGATAAGAGATAGGTGAATCAAGTGATAACTGCAGCCCAGCCAAATAGTCATTCTATTGTTGATAACACCCCCGTTCTCGACCCCATCGCCGTTTACGATGCGGTGTGGCATGACATGACTGATGGGATGTATGCCCTCACCGTGTTAGAAGCTGGCGCAGATTTTCGTTTTATTGCCTACAATCAGGCCGTTGTAGACTACAGCATTTTGCCAACCGATGGTCTCCAAGGAAAACGCCTCAGCGAGGCTTTGGTGCCAGCAAGAGTCGAGCGATATCGTCAACATTACAACCAATGCCTACAGACAGGACAAACCATCGTTTTTGAAGAACAGCTGTTCCTATTAGGCCGTGATACTTGGTGGCGTCTTAACATCTATCCCATACGTGATGCATTGGGCAATATTCATCAGCTTTTGGTTTCAGCGGCAGATATTACCCACCAGAAGCAAACCGAAATTGCTCTAGAAGAGTCGAAGGAGGTATTACAACAAGTCATTGACACTGTGCCCTCCGTTATTTTCTGGAAAGATCTCGACAGTCAATATCTAGGTTGTAATCGAGCCTTTGCTGATATCGCTGGCCGAAAATCTGTAGCAGAGATGGTCGGTAAAAATGACTATGATATGCCCTGGAAAAAAGAAGAAAGTGATTGGTTTGTTGCCTGCGATCAGCGCATCATAGAATCTAACCAGCCCGAGCTAAACATTATTGAGCCCCAGCTACAGGCGGATAATCGCCAGGCGTGGCTTATGACCAGCAAAATTCCGCTACATGATGCCGATGGCGACGTATTCGGCATTCTTGGCATCATTGAAGACATTACCGAAAAAAAAGAAGCAGAGGACCAAAAAGCAAGACTCCTGGCTATCTTAGAGGCGACGCCAGACATTGTCGGTATTACCGATGCCTCTGGGTGTCACTACTATCTCAATCAATCCGGTCAGCGTATGTTCAATACCTCACCAGAACAGGTAGGGCTGCTTAATCTGACTGATTTGGTTCGTCCTGAGATGGCTAATATGTTGATTTCCGAAGCACTGCCAACAGCTAGAAAAGAAGGGATTTGGTCAGGTGAATCGATGATTCGTAATTGTCTTGGGCAAGACATTCCGGTGTCTCATGTGATTATTAGCCACAAGTCAGAAGCGGGCCTTACAGAACGGTTTTCTTCGATTATGCGAGATATTAGTAATCGCAAAGCCGCTGAAACACAGCTCAAACAGCAGTCAGAAGAACTCAGCGATACGCTCACTCAGCTACAAAAAACCCAAGCGCAGATTATTCAAGCCGAAAAAATGTCTAGTCTTGGGCAAATGGTGGCAGGCGTTGCCCACGAAATCAACAACCCGGTGAACTTCATTCATGGCAACTTGCAGCCCGCATGTACCTACACCAAAGAGCTACTAGATCTCATTGACCTCTATGCTCAAAGCTGCGCGCCTACGCCAGAGATCGAAGCCATTTTAGAAGATATGGAACTCGACTTTGTTCGAGAAGATTTGCCCAAGCTGCTAAATTCAATGATGATGGGCACCAAGCGCATTCGCGAAATCGTGCTTTCCCTACGAAATTTCTCTCGGCTGGATGAGTCTGCTGTGAAAACGGTGGATATTCATGAAGGCATCGACAGCACGCTGGTGATTCTGAACCATCGCATTAAAACGGATAATTGCGACCAATCGATTGAAATCATCAAGCAATACGGCGAATTGCCCCTAGTCGATTGCTATCCTAGTCAGCTCAATCAGGTGCTGATGAATATTCTCTCAAATGCTATTGATGCGCTAGTCTCCCACCCTGCTCCTTGCATCACGATTACAACTGAGTCACAAGGCGGCTTCGCTAATATTCGTATAGAGGACAATGGTACTGGAATACCGAAAGAGATTCAGGCTCAAATCCTCAATCCCTTTTTCACCACTAAGGCTGTGGGTAAAGGCACTGGCATGGGAATGTCTATCAGCTATCAAATCATCACCGAAAAGCACGGTGGCCAGCTGACGTTTGCCTCCGAAGAGGGGCAAGGCACCGAGTTTTCGATCTCGATTCCAATTCGACAAGACTCAGCGAACGATTCGGAAAATTAAGCCTCGCCTATCCGTAACCCCTCCACAAACATCAAGTAATAAAGCCCCGAGACATCTTATGTCTCGGGGCTTTATTACTCAAGCAATCAAAAGACGGCGATTACCGCTTAGCGAGCTTTTTTTTGCCCACCTTCCGCAAACGAATAGATTCAGGTGTCACCTCAACCATTTCATCTGGACCGATATACTCCAGTGCACGCTCTAGGCCCATCTCCATCGGAGACTGCAATTGCACCAGCTCATCACCAGACGCCGCACGGTGGATCGTTAGCAGCTTCGCTTAGCAAAAGTTCAGCTCTAGGTCCTGGTTGCGGTTGGCTTCGCCGACCACCATACCTTTGTACACCTTAGTTCCAGGCTCAATGAAGAAGGTGCCTCTGTCTTCAGCGTTCTTGAGGGAATAGAATGTCGCCACGCCTTCCTCGAATGAAATGAGATCGCAATTGCGACGGGTCTCGATTTCTCCGGACATGGGCCGATACTCCAAAAAGCTGTGGTTCATGATGCCTGCGCCACGAGTCGCACGCATGAACTCGCCTCTAAAGCCGATGAGGCCACGAGCCGGAACAACAAACTCTAGCTGCGCTCGGCCATCGCCTGAGACCATCATGTCTTTCATTTCAGCTTTGCGGTTGCCTAGGCGCTCCATGCAGCCACCGACGGCTTCTTCAGGGACGTCTAGTACTAGCTGCTCGTAGGGCTCACAGGGTTTGCTGTTCACTTCACGGTAAATTACCTGAGGCTGTGAAACCTGGAACTCATAGCCTTCCCGGCGCATAGTCTCAATCAAGATGCCGAGGTGCAGTTCACCGCGACCAGAGACCGCAAAGCGATCGGGAGAATCGGTTTCTTCTACGCGGAGGGCGACATTGGTTTCTAGCTCACGGTTGAGGCGATCGCGCAACTGGCGAGAGGTCACAAAGCTCCCTTCCTGTCCAGCAAACGGTGAATCATTCACCGCAAAGGTCATCTGTAAGGTAGGCTCATCCACTTTGATGAGCGGCAGCGCCTGTGGGTCAGTGGCACAGGTAATGGTTTCACCAATGTTGGCATCCGCAAAGCCTGCAACCGCCACGATGTTACCGGCAGTCGCTTCTTGAATTTCTACGCGGGCTAGGCCTTCAAAGCCCATCAGCTTAGTGATTTTGCCTTTGACGATTTTGCCGTCATCTTTGACGAGGGCAGTTTGTTCCCCTTTGCGAATGGTGCCGTTGTGGATTTTACCGATGATGATACGACCGAGATAATCGGAGTAGTCGAGGGTGGTGACCTGGAGCTGCAAGGGCTTCTCAGGGTCGCCAATCGGTGGAGACACGTGGTGAAGAATCGATTCAAACAAAGGCTTCATGTCTTTGTCTTCTTCTTCCATTTTTTCTTTGGCAAAGCCCGTGAGACCAGAGGCAAAGAGGTAAGGGAAGTCGCATTGGTCGTCGTCTGCGCCTAGCTCAATGAACAGGTCAAGCACTTTGTCGACGGCGGTGTGGGGGTCGGCCCGAGGTCGGTCGATTTTGTTGACTACAACAATCGGACGTAAGCCCTTTTCTAATGCTTTCTTGAGGACAAAGCGAGTCTGCGGCATCGGGCCCTCGTTAGCATCAACGATGAGTAGGCAGCCATCGACCATGCCAAGTACACGCTCTACCTCGCCACCAAAGTCCGCGTGACCAGGGGTATCTACAATGTTAATCAGCGTTTTGCCGTAGTACACCGCTGTGTTCTTCGACAGAATGGTAATCCCTCGTTCCCGTTCCAAATCGTTGGAGTCTAGTACGCAAGTAGGCACGGTTTCGTTGTCGCGGAAGATTCCGGACTGCTCTAGCAGGGAGTCAACGAGGGTGGTTTTGCCGTGGTCTACATGGGCGATGATAGCGACGTTGCGAATGGGAAGGCTCATAGGGAGTCTCAGAAGTGATCCAAAGGGGTTAGCTGAACTAGTCAATCGAGGGGAAAGCCCGTTGAACTCTAAGGATCAATGAGCATTACACCCCTGCAACAAAGATTTACTAATTGTAACGTATGGCCTCGTGACCAGGGGCCATACGTTTAGCTAATTTAGTCGGGGCATAGAATAAATTCTGTTTGTGCGATTACACAAATCAGTCAAAGCCTTACGCACCAGCTAAAAAGCTTCCTGCGGAGAGGGCTCACGTATAAAACGTCAGAGAAAAATAATCAGACTGCATGCTGACTAAGCCGTCGGCTGAAACACAAACAGTTAGCCCTCTATTACTTACTCTTTGTCGATTTTTTTGAGGCCTGCTGCTGACGTGCTCTGTGTAGGCTTTGGCAGCTCAGCTCCACAGCGGCGGCAAAACTGAGCATCTGTTTCGTGCCCCAGCAGCCCACAGCTTTCACAGGTCACACGCACCGAGTTCTGCACCTTCGTAAACTGTTGAATAAAGTTGCCGACCTGGGTGGGAATCAGCGCGATGCCTGTGAGAATCATGGCGATGGTGAGGCCACGTCCGGCTTCTGTGACCGGGGTGATGTCGCCAAATCCAACGGTGGTCATCGTCACCACTGCGAAATAAACCGCGTCTAAAAAGGTGGAAAAGTTTTCACCATTGGTGACGTGCTCGGCCTGATAAATCGCGCCGGAGTAAATGAAGATGATGGAAAACAGCGTGAACAGGATACGGCCAAAAATTAGCCCTTCGTAGCCGCTGAGCTGTCCGAACCAGGTCTTTTGCTCAAAGAATCGGGCTAGGCGGAGAATACGCAGCCAGCGAATGAGACGAAGAAATCGAATATCGAACGCGCCAAGCAAAAAAGGCAGAATGGCCAACAGGTCAATCAAGCCATAGATGCTGAAGATAAATCGCAGTCGACGCCTTGCGGACCACAGCCGCACAAAGTATTCAACTGTAAAAAGTGCGAGGATGACTTGATCGGCAATATTGACGGCTAGACGAGCAGACTCCGGTAAAGAGTAGGTTTGGATGGCAAAGAGAGCCGCAGACAAGAGGATGAGGATTGCAATCGCACCATTCACAATCACCCCATGTTCCGAATCATCCTCATCTACTGCCTGCCTCACCCGATCTCGTCGGGTCAGCTCTGGTAAAGCCCGCTCTGGTAAAGTCTGCTCTCGTAAAGTCATGTAGCGAGTCTATCTAATAATTTTTCTCAGACGATAAAATCACTAAGTTCACTATAGAAAGTCTGTTAGGGAAAGTTCGGTGCCCCATTAAATTGGTTCTTCCGAAATGGTTATTCCGACGCTGTGCCGCAACTGTTAAAGCCAGAACGCCTACAGATCTTCTTGTCTTCATCATTTTCCGCGTCGCACGGAAATGAGCAAACCTACATGGCTTTTATTCAAACATCCGATACACTCACGGTGGCATCTTTTTTTGCTCCTCATCCTGCCGAAGCGCCAGGTCCAGCACCTAAGCAAGCTGCTAATAACGGTCCTGACACCGCACTCAATGGCAATAGCTCACCCGAGACCGGCTCAGCACCTCACTATCTCAAGCTGCCGCCGCTACCGGTTAAGCGCCCACTCTTGATGGTGGGTCACGGCACGCGCAATCCCAAAGGCCGTCAAGACCTCATCGACTTTGGCAATATCTATCATCAGCTAGATCCTTCTCGCCCCGTCATTCCCTGCTTTTTAGAACTCACAGGCCCGAGTATTCAAGACGGTGTCGACCAGTGCATTGAGCAAGGCTACACGGATATTTCTGTGCTGCCCATTTTGCTCTTCGCCGCCCGCCACAACAAATTTGACGTTACGGGCGAACTCGACAGGGCCAAAGCCCGCCACGCCAAAACCACACCCGAACTCACCTTTCACTACGGTCGGCACTTTGGCATCACCCCTGCCATTCTCGGCTTATGGAAGGCCCGACTAGATCAGCTCGATGCGGCTGAGCACAATCCTCAGGGCACTGCCCGCGAAGAGACTACTTTGCTATTCATCGGTCGAGGCTCTAGCGACCCAGATGCCAATGGTGACGTGTACAAGCTGGCTCGTATGGTGTGGGAAGGCAGCGGCTATCACACCGTAGAGACCTGCTTTATTGGGATTACCCACCCCAGGCTAGAGGAAGGCTTTCGGCGATCGCGTCTCTACAATCCCAAGCGCATCATCGTGTTGCCCTACTTCATGTTTACCGGCGTGCTGATGGAGAAAATTGGTGCGATCGCAGCCCAACAGCAACTCGCCCATCCTGCCGCCGAAATCGTCACCCTTCCCGAAATGGGCATCCACCCCCAGCTATTGAAGGTACTCCGCGATCGAGAAATCGAAACTCAGCTTGGCACCGTCGCCATGAACTGTGAAGCTTGCAAATTTCGCCTAGCTGCTAAAGGCGACGAAGCGTCTCACGGTCACCATCATGAGCATGCGCCCTCAGACCCCTACGCCGAACCTAAGAAATACCATCAGCGTATTTGGCAAGTCCCCTAGCCTCGGTGTTCTAATAATTATGGGGAGGCCTTACTCCCCCGCTTCCTTACTTCCCTGCGCCCTCTTCCCATGACCATTCCCACCTTCAACGTCGGCGATCGCATCCGTCTCCACACCCGTCCTCCGTACCTCAAGAGCGCCGAACCTATGCCTATGCTACGTCCACCCGATTTAGTCGATGTTGGGGAAGAAGGCACCGTCCTATCTCGTAAGCCCGGCGGCTATCTTGGTGTCCGTTTCAGCCGAGGCTCATTCTTAGTTGACACTCAATATATAGAAGCCGTAGAAGACGCTGACACCAGCTCAGAAGAATAAAAAGTTTTTTACGATACCGTTCGCCTCATGTGCTACATTTAATTACCGTGCGGGACGCGCAAAGAGCCCGCGCTTGCTGTGTGTAGAGCCTTTCACCACTTATGGCTTTATCCACTCACACCGTAAAAAAATGGGGGTCGCTAGCTCAGTGGTAGAGCATTCGGCTTTTAACCGACTGGTCCTGGGTTCGAATCCCAGGCGACCCACTTTTTTAAGAAAACGCTCCCTCAGAGTTCTCTGAAGGAGCGTTTTTTGTTATGGGTTTCTTTGTTGGCTGCTTTGCTGAGTGCTTCAAAATATAATCTCCGAGAAAAGAAAAAAGGCCACCAGGTCTGAAATGACAGTCGCCGCCTTTCGCTGCGGGGATCACCCCTTCAGGCCTGCCCTGTAGCCCACCTTACAAAGCAGCCGGTTGAGCAAAACAAATCGTCACAGGGCAATGTTTTGGCCTAAGATAAAAATGATAAGAACCTACACCTATCGCAACTTTAGGTAACACTTCAGAACAGCGGATAGGTCGGCAAGGTGGGTTACCATCTCGCAGAAAAATATTAGGAGGATATGGAATGGCGCTTGTACCTATGAGGCTCATGCTCGATCATGCAGCTGAAAACGGTTACGGGATTCCTGCGTTTAACGTAAACAACTTGGAGCAGATTCTTGCAATTATGCAGGCTGCTGATGAGACCGATAGCCCAGTGATTTTGCAAGCGTCTCGCGGTGCACGCAAGTACGCTGGTGAGCACTTTTTGCGTCACTTGGTAATGGCCGCTGTAGAAAGCTATCCTCATATTCCTGTTGTTATGCACCAGGACCACGGTAATGGCCCTGCGACTTGCTACTCTGCAATCCGCAACGGCTTTACTTCCGTAATGATGGACGGCTCCCTCGAAGAAGATGCTAAGACCCCTGCAAGCTTTGAGTACAACGTAGCTGTGACTCGTAAAGTTGTAGACGTTGCTCACGCAATTGGTGCCAGTGTAGAAGGTGAGCTAGGCTGCCTAGGCTCATTGGAAACTGGTCAAGGTGAAGCAGAAGACGGCCACGGTTTTGAAGGTAAGCTCGACAAAGACCAGCTACTGACTGACCCTGAAGAAGCGGCTCAGTTTGTAGAAGCGACTCAGGTAGATGCCCTTGCGGTTGCTATCGGTACTAGCCACGGCGCGTACAAGTTTACTCGCAAGCCTACAGGCGAGATTCTCGCCATCGACAGGATTGCAGAAATTCACAAGCGTCTGCCAAATACTCACCTCGTGATGCACGGCTCTTCTTCTGTTCCTCAGAAGTGGCTTGAGATGATCAACGCTCACGGTGGCGCGATTCCTGAAACTTACGGCGTCCCCGTCGAAGAGATTCAGAAAGGTATCAAGAACGGCGTTCGCAAAGTGAACATCGATACTGACAATCGTTTGGCAATCACTGCGGCTATTCGTGAAGCGGCTGAGGCGGATCCTAAGAACTTCGACCCTCGTCACTTCCTCAAGCCTTCTATCAAGTACATGAAGATGGTTTGTACTGACCGCTACGAGAAGTTCGGCGCAGCTGGCCAAGCTTCCAAGATTAAGCAGGTTGGCGTTGAAATCTTTGCTGACAAGTACGCTGCTGGCGAACTTGATGCAAAAGTTAAGACAGCTGCTGCTGTTTAAGTCTCACTCTGGTTGATTTTCGTAATTGAATGAGTGACTTGTGTATCCCCAGGAGAGTTTTCTCCTGGGGATACGCTTTTGAGGAATATATAGCTTTGGCCACTTAGCTCACTACATTAGTAACCGCTGAAACCGTTTATTATTGCGGGCTAAATGGCGCGCAAGCGTACGGATGCATTCGTACGCTTGCTATATTTTCCGCGTTGGCTTTTAGAATCTGTATTTTCTCAAATTAAACAACAAGCTTTCAATATGCTTTCTATGCCTCCAAGAAAATATTTACCGCATGTGATCAGGGCGATCGCTTCTAGCTACCTCATCCGCCAAACGGCAGGTTCTGAAAGAGTCGGTGGGCTAGAAGTGAGCGTGAAACTGTTGTCTGAGCCAGTAGGTAAGATTCGGGTGAAAGGGACTTTTATGGGCTCAGATGAAGTATGGGAAAGCATGGGCAATATTGGGACAGAGGCCACCAATGGCATTGTTGCGTATGCAAAAGAACGCAGCAGTATTCGCCTGGAATACTGGGATATTGAACTCAGCCGATTTTTATTTCACCCCGTAGATTCTAGAGACTCAATTTACTTTTTTGCCGCTCAAAATGCTTTTAGAGCAGCTTTATAGCGTTTCTCGGATGCATTCGAGGAGCGCGAGTCGCTTGCCCCGTTGTCATATAAGGATTCCAGCCTGAAAACTGTACCTTAGGCAAGTGACAAACGCTATAGATGCCTGTCATCAGTCTTTTCAGCAAACTACGGTGCCTCACAAATGTAATGAGTGAAGCGATAAGAACCTGTTGTTCCTCGATTATCAGGTGGTTGGCTGCACTGTATGTCATCCAATTCCGGTGACATGTTTAGCAGCCACAGGTCAAATGGACGGGGCATTGTTTTAAGGTTTTCACCCAGCTGAGTCTTTGTGTCATCTTGGGTCGCTTTGTCTTTCACCAAGATTGTGAATTTAGGGTCACCTTGCCACGCATCAGTACCGATGCCAGCGTCTAGCTGCCGCTGTGCTTCCCATGCTACTGATACAATTTCATTGCCAATGACGCTAGGCTGATCGCCTACAACCGCTTCAATGCCAACAACCACAGGGTAGGTCGAAGTCTCTTGAATTCGATTGATAAACCGATCGGCCTCATAAAACTTGAGGTGGGTAAGGTCATGGTTAATCACCTGTGCTCCCAGAAATCCAACTGCTATGACGGTCGCGACAAAAGCCCGCCCGCCGATCAGCCGTTTGCTAAAAGGGAGCTTAACCTGGCTAAACCTGTGCCAAAAAGGTGCTAATCCTACGCCTGCCAACATCACGGTGCCTGGAAAATAAACAAAAGCATATCGATGCCCCCGCGTAATATCGAATCCGACAACGTAGCAAATCAGGAAAAAGAGCACATTGCCCATCACAAAAAAGCCGCCAACGGTCAAGAGACCAGGCTTTAGCGATGGCTGAGCCCATGATTGCTGAAGGCCACGCTTTATAGCCCGCAACATCCACGGTGTGTACAACAAAACTGCTAAGAGTGTCGTGATAACAATAGCCGTGACCCGCTGCCAGCCAAAGCCACTCGTAATTGGGGCAATCAGCGCATATAGCCAACCCACAATTGACTGCACAATGGGGTCAACCCAAAACTTCCAGCTCCTCGTTCCAGCCTTGATATAGGTGGTTTGCGGGCTACCGTAAAAGTTCAGCAAAATTGGTAGCCAGACCAAAGCACCGGCCAAAGAACCCAACGCCGACACGTACACTTTGACCCAAGGTGCCTGTCGCCAGCGATTTGTTGTTGTTCTCTTTGTTGTTTTATTTTTTATTGTGGATTGCCGCACCAGCATTATCAGCAGCACCAGCCCTTCTGCGAAGATGCCAATGCCACAAAAGTAATGCACTGCAATGCTCAGTGTGTTGATCACAACCCAGGCTACAACTGTGAGCCAAGTAAACGATTTACTAGGCGATTTGTTGACAGAAAGATCTGATGGTGGCCACACCGCCCTCACCGCTAACGCAAAGCAACACAAGGAAGCAATGGTCATCAAAATGGCGAGCGTGTAGTGGCGAGCTTCCTGGGAGAGAAAAACGCTGTAGGGCGATACGGCCATAACCGCTGCGCACACCAACCCGATTGAGCGTGCTTTGTCTGCTGCCTGAGGCTGTAGGCCTTGCTCA
>JBHJIY010000023.1:0-41694 GCA_050042985.1 Phormidesmis sp.
TGGCGACCGGGCCGCAAAAGATTCGGGCAGTAACAAATTTGATGGTGAGTCGGCAGGACATGACGCGAGTAGTCGATGTGATGGCAGCTGCCCTTCCGTAAGAAAGATCGCAAAGGCAGCTGCCATGTATAGACTGTAGGGGCACTAGCACCGCTATGCCCTTCAACAATCCAGAAATAATCCAGAAACGATTCAAAAACGATCCAGCGCCAATCCCCCCTTATTTGGCACAGGCTAGAGACAATCTATAACCGCTAAAAACACGAATCCTGTACAGACTTTTTGTTTGTACAGGATTCGTGCTTTTAGGATTAGCTCTTAGCCTGTTGATGCTTAGTACGGTTACTCTGCAATTGTCTTTGTAAAGGAAGCATCAAATAGCGTGGAAGGGTCAACCTTCTCGTCCACAATGCCCATTTCCTTGCCGACCTCGGACGCAAAGTCGATACTGTCGATGATGTTCAGCGAGTCACCCTCGTTAAACACAACGCTCTGATGCTCAGAAGGCTTGAACAGACGAACCGTATCAAGAATTGCCGGTAGCTCTTCTGGCGCCAAGTTCAGCTTGTTAGCAACAATCTCAATCGCCTCCTCAGGATTGCTCTCATAGAAGGCAAAGCCTTTTTCAAGGGCTCTAAAGTAAGCGTCCAAATCTTCACGGCGCGCTTCAATGGTCTCGGCTTTGCCGACCAATCCACCGGCAATTAGGTTGGTATCTACAGAGCTAAAGACGATCTCTCCATTGCCTTCCTTTACCGCAGTGGTGAGCCAGGGCTCAAAGGTCACCGCCACATCTACCTGACCAGCTGCAAAAGCAGTCGCTGCTTCAGCTGCAGGCAGTACCCTCAGGTCAAGGTCTTCGAGGCTGACATCACTGCCATCGAGATACGCTTCTAGCAAAAGCGCTTGGAGGGGAAGCTCTTCCCAGGCGATAGTTTTACCCACCAGGTCAGCGGGCGAAGAGACTCCCTTGGCCAAGATGCCATCGGCACCATCGGAATAGTCTGAAACTGCGATGAGCCGCAGAGAAGGATCGTTGCCAGCCATCACGACCATATCGGGAACGCCGGTCCAAGCGATATCTACGCGATCGCTAGCTAGCGCCGTATTAACATCTGTTGATACTTGGATAAACTTTTCATCAATGGTGATGCCTTCTTCTTCGTAAAAGCCTTTTTCTTCCGCGATAAATTGAGCTACAAATCCTGGCCAGGGAGAGTTGCCGACGACCAGCGTACGAGCCTCTGTAGCTGCGTTTTCTTGAGGTTGTGAGCTACAGGCAACACAGAGACTTAGCGTAACGAGCGCTGTGGCCACATATTTTTTGAGCCGACGTAGAGAGATAACCATAAAATCTTATTTTTGGATAGAGAATATGTGCCAGTGAGCGCAGAAATGAAACGGCTCCGCTAACCAGTATATTCAGTAAATATACGTCAGTTTATGTGTATTTAGATACAAGCAATTCGCGATATTTGTGATGAATTGGCAAAGAATTGAAGGCTGTGAAAATAACATTTAAGAATACCGTCGAATCAATTTTGTGCAGTACTTTGCTAGTGGCAAGGTGCGAATGTACCAGGGGTTAAAGTCATGACTCGCAATTTTAGAATTCACGGTTGGCACTTGCGCAATGTGCGAGGCGATATTTTTGGCGGATTGACTGCTGCTATTGTGGCGCTACCGTTGGCCTTAGCATTTGGGGTGTCTTCGGGGGCGGGCGCTGAAGTAGGGCTGTATGGCGCGGTGGCAATAGGCTTTTTTGCTGCGCTGTTTGGCGGGACCCCTTCACAGATTTCGGGGCCGACTGGGCCAATGACTGTGGTGATGGCGACGGTGTTTGCCGGGCTGAAGCTCAAGTATCCAGAAATATGGCTGGATCTGGCTTTTACAGTGGTGATGTTAGGCGGGCTTTTTCAAATTGTTTTTGGCTTGCTGCGGCTAGGTGAGTACATCACGCTGATGCCCTACACAGTGATTTCTGGATTTATGTCAGGAATTGGTGTGATTATTTTTGCACTTCAGCTCGCACCTTTGTTTGGTCAGGAGGGCTCGGCGAGTGTGGTTGACTCTCTGCGTGAGCTCCCAGGTGTTGTGAGCGATCCTAACTGGTATGCGCTGGGGTTGGGTGTGCTGACGCTAGCCATTGTGTTTGGGATGCCAGCGCGGCTCAATCGTATACTGCCTGCGCCTTTGGTTGCACTGGTGGCCGGGACGGTGGTTTCGTTAGCGTTTACGAGCGATCTTCCCCGAATTGGTGATATCCCTAGTGGACTACCCGACTTGCACTGGCCTCGGCTAGAACCTGCTGCCATTAAAGACATGCTGGGCTATGGCCTAGTGCTCGCGACCTTGGGTTCCATTGATTCGCTGCTGACCTCTTTAGTCGCCGACAATATTACCCGCACTCAGCACGATTCTGACCGGGAGCTGATTGGGCAGGGCATTGGCAATATGCTGTCGGGTTTTGTGGGTGGGTTGCCGGGAGCCGGGGCCACAATGCGCACGGTGATCAATGTAAAGTCGGGTGGAAAAACGCCGCTTTCAGGGATGGTTCATGCCAGCTTGCTGGCGGCTGTGCTGCTTGGCGCAGGACCGTTGACGGAGCGAATTCCGCAGGCTGTGCTGGCCGGAATCTTGATCAAGGTAGGTATCGACATTATCGACTGGAGCTATTTGAAGCGGGCACACAAGGTCTCTTGGAAGGCCGCTGGGCTAATGTACGGCGTGCTGTTTTTAACGGTGTTTGTTGACTTGATTACGGCAGTCGCAGCGGGTGCTTTTGTGGCCAACTTGCTCACGGTGAAAAAGCTGACCGATGAGCAGAGGCAGCACGTGCAGGCGATTACTACATCTACCGATGAGTCTCTAAGTGAAGAAGAGCGGCAGCTATTGAGATCTGTCCAAGGTCGGGTGTTGCTATTTCGATTGACCGGACCGATGAGCTTCGGCGCTGCTAAGACGATTTCCCAGCGGATGACTATTGTGAATAATTACGAGGCGCTGATTTTGGACTTGGCAGAGGTGCCTCGGCTGGGTGTAACAGCTTCGCTCGCGGTAGAAAATATGGTGCGTGAAGCGTGCGATCGCCGCTTAATGGTCTTCATCGTAGGCGCAAAAGGCAAGGTCAAAGAACGGCTCACTGCGCTTCACGTATTTGATGGGCTCCCCCCAGAGAACTTGCTGGCTAGCCGACTACAGGCGCTGCAGCAGGCTAGCGATCAGCTCAATTCTCTAGAGAGTACGACGGCTCAGTCGCTGCCTTTTACAGATGCAGTTATGGACAGCAGCCCCGTGGCCGATAAAACCTTGCTATAGCTGAGAAGAAGCATAGATTTTTGGCCTTACCTTTTGGTCTGATTCTGGTCTAACCCATGTTCGCTGCATTCCATGCGTGGGTTGCCTTCGCAATTCGTTGCCCATACAACTCCGAAAAGACCAAATCTCCTGGGTGAACGGCTTCTTCACTACCGCTGCCCATTACGCCTAGGTAGGAGCCCAAGCGGTTTACGCCATTTTCTGGATTGGCCATCTGCGCTGGGCTAATCCACACCATGCTGTGCTGAGACGCAAAAATAGATAGGTACACCAGGGTGCTCTGCTTATCGCCGCTGGGTGACCCTGAATGAGTAAAGCCACCAGAGATTTTGTTTTTCCACCCTTGCGCAAACCAAACGCCACCTGCCGCGTCGATAAAGGCTTTTAGCTGCGCGGCAACACCACCCATGTAGGTGGGTGAGCCAAATACAATGGCATCGGCGCTGCCAATTTCGGATAGCATCGCTTCGTCTGTCCAGCGTCCGCCAGTGAATTGTTCGTCTGCGATCGCATACAGCTTTGCACTGGACTCATCAACCGAGTCCACCCCTTTTGCCAAAGACTCCGCCATGCTCTTGGTATGGCCCGTCGCCGAAAAATAAACGATTGCAACAGTCGTCATAGTTTTGAAGATATAGAGACAAATCTTTCCCAAAGTAGCCTGGTTACTTCGATTTAGTGATAACGACGTTAAGAAACGTAGATACTCTTCGAGATACTTTGTGAGAAACCTTTCTCTAACTGGTTCTTACAGAAGCTACTCGCACAAAAATAGTCTCTTGGCAGCTCTGGTAAAAGCCACATAGTAGAGTTGATTGCGCTCGGTCACTTTGCGATTGAGCATGAGGTTTGGGACATCTACAAATACGTCTTGAAAAGTAGAGCCCTGGCTTTTGTGGACGGTGAGGCTGTAGGCGTAGCTGAGATCGTGAAATAGCTCTTTGTAATCCCAGAAAGCCATCCATTGTTTTTTCTCGGAATAGTCGGAGAGAATTTCTTTGAAGCGCTGCCGCTCGTCTTCGTGCAGCACGCGTAGTTTCCTCTCTTGGTTTTCGTCGGTTTCTACTTCTAGTTCCCACACGAGCCACCCTTCAAATCGCACTAAGTGCGCATCCATCACTTCGCACTCTTCGGAGGTTTGCAGCAAAATGCCATCGCGACCCATGCAGGCATTTTTGGCGACTAGTCGCTCGCCAGGCATAAACCGTGCCGCCTTCTCTCCATATATGGCAGCGCGAATTTTGTTGTTGAGGTATTGCACTCTGGCGTTGGTATAGGCCAGTACGCGAACTTGATCTGGGTTTTGATTGTAGGCGTCGCTTTTAAAGGCGCGCAGCATGAGTTTTTCCCAGTGAGATTGGGGCAGGGTGAAGATGCCTTCGGTGTTGGCTTCGTTGCGATCGCTCACCGCCCTCGGCATACCGGGCCGTTCAAGATTCGTGCGGACGTCTTCGGCAATTAGGCCAATGGCACCGCCGTAGCGAATCACTTCGGTAAGGTCACTGCGGTCGTAAATGAAGTCGAAGCAGGGCGATTTTTCTTCGCCGACTGGGGGAAGCTGGGCCGAGTCGCCTACGAATAATAGCTGCGTGCGGTCAGTGAACTTTGACACGGAGCTGACGAGCAGTTCCCACATGTCTTGGTTGATCATGGAGCACTCGTCTACGACGACGAGGTCGTATTCGGTGGTGAGGTTTTTGCGATCGCGATCTGGCTCAAACTTTTGCCCACCCGTTTCCTTATCAATTACTGGCTTCAGCCCCAGCAGCTTGCAGCAGGTCATGCAGTCGACCTCGCAGCCCCATCGGTAGGCCATCGCCTGAAGCACTTTAGTCGCTTTATTGCTCAGCGCAGTCAGGGCAATCGGTCTGCCATCGTACTGCTGCTGCAAGCGAGCGATTAATGCCTGCAGCAGCGTCGTTTTTCCTGTGCCAGCGTAGCCCGTCAGCAGATAAATTTTGTCATCACTATTGACAAAGGCTTCGAGTGCTTGCAGCGCTTCCCACTGCTGCTGGCTGAGTTCTATCCCTGGCAGCACCTCCGGAATAGCCTCTAAAGCAATGTCTGAAGCAGCTTCTAGAGCGTCGTCGGTAATGGCGGCGGCAGACTTCGACATAGTAAAACAAATGTTCTATTGGACCTATTTTAGCAGCGATGCCAAAGGGCAGTCTAGTGGCTACAACTTAGTCCTTTCTCATATGGAAATATAGCTGGTTTGCTAGTGTTTAAACTGCCTTTAAATTTGCAGTTTGGATTTGTCATGTATTTATCGTTGGCCGCTCGCGTCTGCTTATCGTTAATTTTTCTAAAAGCTGGTATCAGCCATGTCACCAGTTTCACAGGGTTCGTTTCTACCATTGCTAGCAAGGGGTTGCCGATACCTGCTGCTGTACTTGCTATGGGTAGTATCGTTTGCTTACTCGGTGGTGCGTTGTCGCTGCTGCTAGGATTCAAAACGAAAATAGGTGCAATACTCCTCATCGTTTTCTTGATTCCAACGACTTTGCTGTTTCATCCACCTGTCAGTGACACAAATGGATTTTTGAAAAATCTAGCCTTGATTGGCGGCTTACTAATGACGATCTCTCATGGTCCAGGTTTGATGAGCTTAGATGGTCAGGCAAGTCGCACGTAGCCCTAGCAAAGTTGTGTGGGTGGTACTTCTTGGTGCCGTCATAGCCAACCGCTTCGTTTTTATAAGTATCAACTTTCTCATGGGAGTTCTCATCATTTATCTCTCCTCTCCCGCCTCATCTTCAGGCACAATTTCGGTCTCGGCTTTACCTGCTTCTACCCATTGATTCAGCACATCGTGTCGCAGCACAAAAGACTGATATCGATTGGCAGCTTCGGATAGTTCAATGCCATAGGTCTTAAACCTGAGGACAACCGGTGCATAAAAACAGTCTGCAATAGAGAAGTCTCCGAATAGCCACGGACCTGCGTAGTCCGTCATACAGTGAGACCAAATGGCGTCTATTCTGGCAATGTCTTGCTGAGCCGCAGCAGAAGGGCTAACGGTTCTGAGGGCACGGCAGTTCATCGGCAGCTCACTTCGTAAGCCCGTAAAGCCTGAGTGCATTTCTGCGCAGATAGCTCTTGCTTCGGCCCTTAGCCCTGTATCGCTAGGCCAACCTCGGCCTGTCAGATACTGCTCGCTGACATACTCATCAATCGCCAATGTATCCCAAACAGTGAGGTCACCATCTATCAGAACAGGTACTCGGCTAGTCGGCGAATAGCGACCTAGTCTTTCTTTAAGGCCGTCTGCCTGCAAGGACTCTTTTACTTCTTCAAACTCAAGCTCGAATGTGGCAAGCAACAGCCAAGCGCGCAATGACCATGAAGAGTAGTTTTTGTTGCCAATGATGAGTTTCAATGTTTCGGCTCCGTAAAAAGGCAAATATAAAAAACACAGTAGTCCTACTGGCGAGTGTACGATGCATTTTGCTACGAGCACTATGGAAAAAATCCATAGCCCCGATTAAATAAATCCATATGCTTTGGCTGATACGTGAGGGGGACTGCGCGCCAAAACAAATGCTCTGTTGTCTTCCGCAAGTGAAAACAACAGAGCATCTAGTTTGTGTATGACCCAATGTATAAAAACTGCAAGACAATAGCTAAAAAGCTCATCTTGCAAGGCATCAGGCGGTTTTATAACAGTTTTAACTCCATCAATTGTTCCCAATATATCTAGATCTAAAACGCCTATCTTGAATGGACACTGCTGAGGTAAAGCGGTGGTGAAGTGCTATGGCGTGTAGTCGTAAGGTGCAGGGGGGTAATCGTAGTATGTGGGTCGCCTAGGCGGTAGCTGCGCTGGCGGGAGAAAGCTAGGATCGTAGTAGCGATAGCCAGAGGCTGGTGGCATTGGCATCGGTTGTGCCATTGGGACATGCCGAGCGGTGCGCCTGCTTTGCGATTGCACAATCAGGAGGACAGAGCAAAGGATGAGGCCCCCACCGCCGAGCACGAGGACGACCACTACGCCTGCACCTAACCATAGTAGTGAAGCAGAGGGGCCAGGATTTGTTTCTGCTGCCGGGCGAGCGGCGGCGGCAATTTTGTCGTCTAGCTCTAGATCTTCTACAGAGCGTTGATAGTCTTGTATGCGGGTGATGAGGTCTTTGGTTTTTTCTTCTTGTTCGGCGAGCTGAGCTTCTAAGCTTTGCGAGAGGGTTTCTTGTTCGCTGAGCTGGTCTTCTATTTGTTCGGTGAGGGCGCGCTGCTTATCTAGCTCTTGGCGAATTTCATTTTCTAGGGCCTGTTCGGTTTGGGCATCGGCGATCGCCTGTCGAGAAGGGGTAGCGGCTTCTATACGCGCAACGCGATCTCCCAACCGAGTAGCACTATCCGCGTCCGCGCTAGCAGAAACCATGCCCACCCGAGCTACTAATAGCACCAATGCTGCGACCCCCGTCGTAGCACAACCTGCCAAATATGCGGTTGTATCGCTCATAGGCTTACCGGCGATTCTCATCACCCAACACATCGAACCGTACAAACAGCTCAAAAAACTACTGAAAGATACTTCAAGCAGGGCCTCAACTGCTTGGAATACCTCTGTATTTGCTAAAGACTACCACACAGAACTAGAAATGTTCATGGGTAGCCACCACTATGGCTGCGCGCAAAGTATAACACCCGATACAGCGGTTACGGACAGGTTTTTGAGAGCATACCCATACAACGAGAAAACACACGATAGCGTTTCACCAAAAAGCCCGGTAGAAGGTACCTTCTACCGGGCTTTTTGACAGGCTTGTCAATGACTATTGAAGTCAGCGATTCATGACGAAGCGCTGCGATGAATTACTCAACGATGATTTTGCCAACCATGCCAGCGCCACGGTGAGGAGCACAGTAGTAAGTGTACTCACCAGGCTCAACATCAAATGTGCTGGAGTAGGACTCACCAGGAGAGAACGTGAGCTGCTTGTTTGTCAGCTGGTCGGCAACTGCTTTGCCGCCAGGGACACTGTTTTCATCAAAGATGACGTTGTGAGGGGCCATCTTGTTGTTCTCCCAAGTGACGGTGTCGCCTTTAGAAATAGTGACAGTAGCGGGTTCAAATACCAACAGACCACCGTCAGAACCCATTTTGACAGTTTGATCGGCGGCAAATGCAGGGGCTGCTAGCACAGCACAACTGCTAATGACAAGCGCAGCCATCATCAAGGCACGGCCTAAGTTGCGGAACGCTTTAGCGAAAAATTTCATAAGACCTCTAGCGGCTAAACGTGTGTGTAGTTTCTTTGCACATGTTCAGGATTATATCTCGCTGAGTCGACCTTTTGTCGATGTCCTAGGTTCGGATTTGACGACCGGTCGTTTACGGTTGGCGAGATCGCTGCCTAGATTTTGGCAGGCTATGCGCTGAGCTTGTTTGGGTGAATAGTGGGGTGATGCCAGACACGGCAGTGGCTGTATCAAGCGCCAACGAGTCGTGTAGAGATGAACTGGTCCACTTCAAATCCGTTGCTGAGAGCGGCAAAGTTTGAATGAGATGTTTTGCAAATTTTTGTAGTCAAAGGTTAAATGATTTAGTTGTTACGCGTACAAAGACGATTCCTATTCCTAGGATTAAAAAAATCAATGACATAATACTGTACCTATGGCTATGGAAGTTCTAGAGAAACAGGTGCTTGAGCTAAGCGATAAGGTTGACTCCCTCCATGGCTTGATTGCACAGTTGGCACAAAAGGTTGACACGGGGATAACCTCGCAGCCTTGTACAAGCAACGATATTTTGCCCGATTCGGGGCCGGTGAATGTGTCGCCTGCGGTCAGCCGCCGTGCACCCAATCCGGCGATGATGCATAAGGATATTTTGAGCGACGAGCCCTACTTGGAAGGAGACAAGTCGAGCACTGCGCGCAAGCTATCGCCAGAGATTCAGATTCAGCGGCTCACCGCGCAGCTCACTGCGGCCTACAACCGGATTGCCGCGTTGGAAGAGCAAATTATGGCGTATCGCGCTTATTAATTCGCCGATTAGTCAAAAGGCATGACGCAATTGTGCTTCCACGGCGTGACGCAATTGCGATCGCGTCCAACCCTTGTACAAATGCGCTGCGATCGCACATCCGCCTGCCCCGACCCCTTCTTTGACAAATCCCTGCTCGTAGGCACGTAGCTGCACGTAGGGCGATTGGCCGAAGTGGATTTGGCTAGCGAGGTAGGGCACTTTTATTTGCTGTGCGATCCGAACAGTATCCGCGTGGCAATCTTCTATTACCCAGCGAGTGGTCCCCACCACGACTCGCTGGGATTGCCATGACATGGATTCTTGCTGTGCGATCGCCTTTGCCAGCGCATACACCGCCAGCATCTGAGCCCCACCAGCCAGCAGCACGCCACCCGTTTGACTCGCCGCCAGCAGCATTCCCGCCACCACCAGCTGCATAGGGTCTCCCACAGCCGCTGCAACATCTTTAGCACAGAGATCTAGAGCTTTTGGCTTAGTCGTGCTCCCCTGGGAACACCTGCGTCTACATCGCAACGCAGCTATCCCCTGATTAACCAATCTCTGCTTTTGATCATGATTTCCGGTTACATGACTGCTGCTCATGAGCCCAGCAGCCTCATAGCCTAGCGCCGTCAGCACTGCCTGGGCCGTCGTAGTTCCCCCGACAACGCATTCTCCGATAATCAAATAGGTGCTGGCCGAAGCCAAACGCGCACCCCAAGCTTGACCCGCTGAAAAAAGCGCCTGCGCTTGAGCCAAAGACATCGCACAGCCTGTTTCCAAAGACTCTGCCTGTACAGAGGGCAGGGCAATATGAGGAACGTTTAGCGCAGTATGCAGCCCTGTACTCAGCAGATGAATAGGAATAGAAAGCGACTGGAGTACAGCCCGGCTAATCACAGCCGGTGAAATACCTGCCTGTAGAGGAGGCAGTTGCCGAGTTCGAGAATTCCTGCCTTGTTTAGCCACCAAGAATTCACCATCTGCAGCGGCTGTGTAGCGCCTGTTCTCGACAGTTTTACCTGCCGCAGAGATACGAGGAATCAGCCCCGTTTCAGTAAAACTCAATACGCAAGCAAAGGTCGGTCGCCGTCCTCGATATTCCGCCAGCCAGGCGGTGCCCTCACCAGCGGCTCCGTCTGCGCAGATGGCAATCATTCCTCAATCAGCACCTGGACCCAGCCTGGCGGCTCCGGCATCGCCACACCCAATCGATCTAGCACCAGCCATGCAGCCAAATGCACCGTAAATAAGTACACCACACTGGCAAACACCACCATCGCGACAGCCGCAATAGAAACGACACCCAGCCCTGGCTGACCAAAAGCCCCCAGGCTAATCCACCCCCAGTTCGTCAGCACGCGGATAACCCAGTTCAGCAGCTGCGTAATCTGCGCAATGGAGTAGCCCCACAAATCTTCACCTGCAAGCAAAGACAGCAGCCAAATGCGAAAAAACGAGCCGAGCGCCACCAGCAGCCCCCCGGTCAAAATAGATACGCCCCAGCCGGCTTTTCTTCGCCACAGGCAGCCCAGCTGTACGCCTAACAGCCCATAGGGCATCACAAAAAAGATGCTGCGCGTCGGCCCTAGCAAAATCGTCAGCAAAAGCCCCGACACCGTCGCCGCCATCCACGCCGCCCGTACATCCCAGCGTAGGTACACCAAAGCAATCGGCAGCGGAAACAAAATGCGCAGCAAAGGGCCTGGCGGAAAGTAGGTATTGATTAGCCACATCAGGCTGGCCGCACTGGCCAAAAATGCAGTTTCAACCAGCGGCAAAGGTCCAACAGCTGAGCGGTGAGCCTGGCTGCTATCAGCAGTCGACGACTGCGTGGCAGAGGCATCAACCGACGGTTGAGCTGCTAGCTCGCCAGCCGGTGGGACAGGAAACAGCTCGGCAGAGTGCTGCTTGGGCAGCTGGCTGCTATCTGCATCAGGGCGAGCGATGGTGGGCGACAGTTCGCCGGGTTCTAGCGAGTCAGGAATAAGATCGTCAGAAATCCAGGGCGCGTCGTCTTCGGCTGGCGGCTTACCTGGAGCGGGAGAAGAAGGTGGGGTCATGGGCGAGGAACTGCTATACCAGCAGGTTTTCCAAGGCTTCTACGTCAATGATTTTGAGGATGTCGCGATCGCGTGCAATCAAACCCTTCTTTTCCAGCTTGCTCAGCACCCTCGTGACCGTTTCTCTCGCTAGGCCACTCAGTCCGCTCAGCTCGCGATGGGGCAAGTTAGGAATCTCCATCCCCTGGCCTGCGGCCTTACCCTGACCATCTGCCAAAAACAGCAAAATATCGGCCACCCGTGACTGACTGTCCGACTCACGCAATCGGAGCCTGCGGTTGACCTGACGCAGCCGCTTAGCCATAAGCCTCGCTAAGTACAGCCCCGCCAACGGCTCAGTGTTTAGCAGCTTTACAAAGTGCTGAGCTGGCATGTTGCCAATAATAGTCGGTACAAGCGTAATCACATCTGTAGAGCGCGGAATCTCTTCTAGCGAAGACATCTCCCCGAAGATTTCACCCTTCCCTAAAATATTGAGCGTGACCTCTTTGCCATCCAGGTTGTAGGTGCGAATTTTGACCCAGCCTTCCAAGATGAAATACACCGAGTTGCCCCAGTCATTTTCTAGCAAAATCACCTGATTCGCAGGATGGCGGCGCGTTACAACCTGAGCAGCGGCTTGCTTGGCAGCCTCTGGGCTCAGCTCCGCAAAAAACGGAGTCATCCGGATGAGTTCGTTCGTATCGAGTGAGCGTGCTTCCATTGGCAACAAGTAAATGCTGGAGTGATTACCGGACGATATTTTCTACGGTCTTTGCTGTCTTTGTGTCGCTGCCACCATCAAAGTCGCTGTCATCGGCAAGAAGAGGGCAAACGTAGCTACAGAGCACGCTAACTTTAGCACCCAAATGTCGGCAGCACTACTTTGATTGGCCTCTTTTGGAGAGTTCGGTGCGTCATTACTCTAACGTACTTAACTGATGCACCTATACGGACTCGACCGCCTAGCAATTTGGCCAAGAGCCACGCTTACCACAGCCCAGTGCTAAGGGTTTCTTAGCATATCTAGTAGGTTTCGTCACAAAATTACTTGGTTTGGGCTGTGCATTTTCACGCTGCTAGCTTAAACTTTGTGCACTTGCTTTTGTCTACTTTTGCGCTGTGCGGCCCGACTTACCCCGACTGCAATAAATAGTATAGAAGTATGAGGGTGTTAGTTTTGCGGTGGTTATGGGTACAGAGACAAAGTGCGATGTGCGAATATCGTTGATATTTTGTAGGATGTCATCTGCATCCTGACCCCGTAAAGCATTACTTATAGGGCATTAGAAATAGAGCTAGGGCATTAGAAATAGAGCGTTAGAACAAAGTAAGGCACTCAAAACGAAACGCAGGCCACAAAACGCAGGCCACACAATCATCATTTTTGACTCATTCATTTTTGACTCACTGTAGGCATCCATGGCGACTTCCCAAAAGGATCAGATTCAATCACTCATCGCTGACATTGAGCGGGCACTCGGCAAAGAGCGGCCAAAAACGCCCTGGGTCAAGACCAGTGACACTGAACCACAGCGCGAAGCCTTAGCCAGAGCGCAGGCCTATCTGATGTCTTTGCAGCAGTCGTTTGACGCGCCGGGGGGCTGGGGGCCAGTAGACCCAAGTACGGGCCAAATCGCGGCTCAGCCTGCAACGCCAGTGGTCAGTGCGCCTGCGTCCAATGCGTCAGCCGACAATGTGCTGCAAGCACTGCTGACCGAAATGAAGTTTTTGAAGTCAAGCGCGCTAGAGCCGCTGCGCTTGGAAATGGACAGCCTGCGTGAGGAACGCGATCGCCTCAATGCAGAGGTGAAAACCCTCGCCGAGCAGCGCAATCAGGCCAAGCTGGACACACAAGAGGCACAGCTAGCCCGCATTCAAGCAGAAAGTATGCCCGTTGTAGCCTCCGAGGCCACCTCTCAGAGCGGGTCTCAGGCAATTGACGAAGATCAGCTCAATCAGTTTTTACAGGTGCTGATGGCGCGGATTCAAGAAAACTTGTCGGTGCAGGTAACCGATACGCTTAGCCAGCTAGAGACTGAGCATTCGGCAACAATGGCCAAGCTCACAGCGGCGACAGAAATCGAAATTTTGGAGCTAAAGCCCACCGGTCAATCCACAGAGCAAATAGAGGAAATGCGCCAGCTTCAGTCGCGTTCTGACCAGCTGCTGGCCAATATCGACTCCACTTTGCAGCGCATGTTTGAAACGCTGCAAACCAACATTGACAGCTACCAAATTTCGCTGAACGAAGGCATCGACAACATGCACAGCCTAGGTCGGCAGGGCGAAGTGATTGTGCGATCGCTTGTCGACCATCTCACCCAGCAGCTCGGTCAAACGACGCCCCCCGAACCCGCGTTTTACCCAGGCTCAGTCAATACTCTAGCGGACGCGACCGATTTCTCTGTTGAACCCACCGCCGATACGGTCTCCTCGCTTAATGAAATTTTGCCAGCTGAAATTTTGCCAGCGACCAGCAACACGGCAGCTGATGTTGTAGTCGCAGAGCAGATAAGGTCAGCAGCTGTTTCCCCATCTGACAGTTCTCAGACACAGACAAATGCAGACACAACACCCCCTGCGACCCCAGAAGTAGTGCCAGAAGCACCTTCTGTCGTCCCAGCAGTATTTCCAGAGGCACCTGTAGACAACACAGCACAGCTTGCAGAGCAGCTAATTGCAGAAGGCACCGACGATGCAATCGATAGCTCCGCCGAAGACTTCATTCGCGAAGACGGCACCATTGATTTGGATTTGCTAAAGCTAGATATCGACCGCACAGAAGACGATCCGTCACTCTCTAGAGATGACCTGATGATCGATTCAGCGGTTGCCGATGCGCAGGTTGCCGCGCAGGAGGTCGATTTAGACATCGAAGAAAAGGTAACACCGACCGCCAATGCCGCTTTCCTTGCAGACCTAACCTTTGACGACTTAGTTGTAGATTCTGAGATTGTTGCGCAAAATGCAGATATTGAGGCAAATGCTGACGCAAATGCTGATGTAAGTGTTGAAAACGATACCCGTGGCGATGCCGATGAAAATGTCGCCCCAGAACCCACACTATCTGCCATACTGCCAGACTTAAGCTTCAACGACAGCGATATCGATGAGGATAGCGATACGGCTGAATCTTCTAATGCTGAATCTTCTAGTGCTGAATCTTCTGATGCCGAGACAGCTACTCGCGGCGAGCCCAGCGTCGCATCTGAACCGGAGGCCGACGAAACACCAGAAGATACCGCTGGAGATACTAACGAGGAAAAGCTTGAATCAGCATTTGTCCCTGACCCGCCAGAGGATGATCCGCTTGCTGAGTTGCCTAGCGACGAACAGGATAGCAAGCAGCCCCAAGACCAAACCGTCACCTCTAACCTGATGGCAGACGAGGACATTGACGCCGTCCTTGCAGACGACTTGATAGCCGTCATCGCAGCGGCCAATGAGGAAGCTGAGCGCACAGCAATAGAAACGGTTGATGGTGATTTGGATGAGCTTACTTCCGACCTAGAAGAGTCTGTGGTTTTCGATGCTGATTTGCCACCGTTATCAGTCCTTGGTGACGCAGCAACACCCCCAGAATCTGCTTCTATTCCTGACCTGCCCGATAGTGATGTAGATCCATCAACTGCTCGCGATTCAGAGCAAACCCCAGTTTCAGAGACAGCGCAATCGGTTTCAGAGCCGACTTCAGATCAATCAGCTTCAACAGCGCCGCAGTTTCCACCAGATGCTCCCCAACCAGATGAAATACCTATTGCGGCTGCTATCTCCACACAACCGACGACAGACATCACTCAGTTTCCACCGACTGAGGCGCTAGAAGCATCGCTCACAGAGCTAGAGAGCGAAGGGAATACAGAGGTCAGATCGGAAGACAGTTCTACAGAAGACAGCTCTACAGAAGACAGTTCTACAGAAGACAGCTCTACATTTGATGATCTAGAAGACCTGATTAATGACGACGCAGCTAACACTGAGCTGCCAGCGAACACGGTAGAAAACAAAACGGTAACAGAGCTACCTCCCGTAGATTTTGACGATGATTTGGACTTCTTCCAAACGGCATCACCGACAGCTGACACGCCAGCAACCGAACCGGCCCCCGAGAGATCACCGACTGAAGGCGATGTCGCGCCCATTCCAGAATTGCCAAACGCTGCTGGCATAGCAGGCGCTGTAGGCGCGGCAGCTGTAGCAGCAGGCGGGCTCTCCCAAGCAGCTGCCACGAGTTCTGTTGAGAGTGAACCTGTCGATCAGGCTGTAGCAACGCCAGCCGACCAAGCGGATGCGCCTGTCGATATATCTGATGCCCCTTATAATCAGGGGCCTACGAACGATGAAGGCGATGACGACCCGACCGGTGGTGAACCTGCTGACTGGTTCTTAGGCATTGATTTTGGAGCAACGGGCCTATCGGCGGTGCTCATCAACCAGCGTGGCGAGCAGGTATATCCGTTGTGCTGGAATGTAGAAGGTGATAGCGCAGCCAACCGATTCCGGTTGCCAACAGTCGTACAGCTACGGGCTCAGCCATCTGATGGCTATCAGCTCGGACAGGTCGGGCCAGTGGCGCTGCAGCAGTCGGCACCGCTGCTGCGCAACCTTAAGCTCATGGTAAAAGCGGGCATTCCAGATAATGCAGCGAATGCCCCCTGGATGCAGTGGGCCGACCATGTGGCGCTGCCGCTCACAAGCTTACAGTCATCTATTGTTGACCTTTTAAAGACGCTGAACTCAGAGCAGATGAGCTGCCAGGCAGTGGGGATTACTCGCAACGCACTGCGCCGGGCACTGGCCGATCTTAAGGGCGTCGTTGTGGGCTACCCAACCAACTGGCCAGATACCTACAGCTTTAATCTGCGCGAAGCGGTGCTATCTGCGGGGCTGGTGTCATCGCCTGAACAGGTGTTTTTTGTAGAAGAAGCGATCGCAGCGTTACTCTCTGCTCTGCCCGCGCCCAAAGTCGCTAACGACATCCCCGAGAATCAGCAGCCAGGCCTTTATAACTGCAACTGGTCGGGCGGCACAGTCGTCATCAGCGCCGGGGCCGTACTCACCGAAACAGCAGTCGCCAATTTGCCCGATGAGCTAGAGCAGCTAAGCTACCAAGACTTTGCAATGCGCGGCTACACCTACGCGGGCGACGGCATCGATCAAGATATTATTTGCCAGCTGCTGCACTTGCCTTTGCAGACGCAGGGAACTGATGACGAACCTCAAGACAGCGCGGGCACTGGCAACTGGGCTAGCTTAGGGCGCGATGAGATTCCCCTACCTCAGCCTGGCGAAGCTGACCGGGTGGTGCGTCACCGACTACGGCAGCGGCTGAACAATTCGCCACTGGGCCGTGAGGTAGTACTGGCCGCGCGTGAGCTAAAAGTAGCGCTTCAGGAAGAGGAAGAAGTAGAAGTAGAGCTGGGCAACAGCACCTGGATCGTCACCCGCCAAGACCTCGAAACAAAAGTCTTTCTACCCTACATTCAGCGCGTCAATCGCCAGGTAAATGCACTGCTCAGCAAAAAGGACTTAGCCGCGCAAAATATAAAGCAGGTGGTGTGTACCGGAGGATCAGCGTCTTTGGGTGCGATCGCCCGCTGGCTGCGCCAGAAGTTCCCCAATGCCACCATCATCCAAGACACCTACAGCGGCGAATATTCCAACAGCTGTAGCCGTGTGGCCTATGGCCTGGCCAACCTGTGCCAATATCCCAAAGTGCTAGACAGCAACCGCCACCAGTACAACGACTACTTCCTCCTGCTAGAGCTGCTACGCATTTTGCCCGAGCAGCCTCTACCGGCGGGCGGCATTTTGCACCTGCTAGAGCAGCGGGGCATCAATGCCCAAGCCTGCCAGGCACATGTGTTGGCCTTGATTGAAGGGCATCTACCACCAGGGTTGGTACCGACCTCCGGAGACAGACCGCTTATCAGCGCGCAATCGTCAGATATCGAGACCTACAAGGCCCTTTCTGAGCTGCCGCTGTTTAGAAAGCAAGGTGGACAGATTTATATTGCGGATCCAAAGCAAGGGGAGAGATTGCGATCGCACCTAGAAACGCTGCTATCGACGAAGGCTCAGTCTTTGGGTGAGCCTATGACGACGGAGTCACTGACAGCGGCGGCTAGTGTTTAGAATTAAACGGGTTTGCAGGCTCATTCATCCATCGCCAAATTGGATTATTTGACGGCTTGCTTCTGCGCGATCGCAGGTGCAAGCTGCCGCGCCGCTGGCACCTGGCTTCGACTCGTCGCTGCCGTCGTAGAAACCATCGCCGCCATCACTTGGTCCGGCTGCACAGGAAACGGCAGATGGTGAATATCTGAGCCTTCACGGCAGGCAATAGTCGCCGCCTGCTGCAACTGCGCGACGGTCAGTTGATCCATTCCCATATCAGCGAGGGAAGTGGGTAATCCTAGCTCCCTATAAAACTGCAACAGCTGCTGCCGAGCCGTAGTCGCCAGCGCATTGCCTGGTCCCATTTCTTCTAGGCGAAGCTGCACCAAAATGCCGTACGCCACTTTTTCGCCGTGCAGGGTGCCATGAGCGGCAACATGAGTCAGGCCGTTGTGCACCGCGTGCGCTGCGACAGTACGGCACTGAGCGCCGCCCATGCCTCCAATCACACCCGCCATCAGGACGGCAGCATCAACCACTTCTTTCCAGTCATCACTACCAGGGTTTTGCAGGGCACTCACAGACTTTTGAAAAAGAATATCGCGGAGGACTCTGGCCTGCTGCACCGCACCGATAACGAGAGTATGCGCGGAGTGACCGCTGCTGACAGAAGCTTCATACCATTTGGCGATCGCATCTCCAATGCCAGCGACCAAAGTCCGCTGCGGCGCAGTCGCGACCAAGTCGTAGTCGAGCACAATCATTTCAGGGCACTGCGTCAGCCCAACGTCGTAAAGGAAAGCGCCCTCAGGAGAATACACATTTGACAGAGCCGTCCAGCCGGCGCAGGTAGCGGCAGAAGTTGGCACTGTGGCAATAGGGAGCTGTCTCTGATGAGCGATGAGCTTGGCAGTATCGAGAGCTTTGCCGCCGCCAATACCAATGATGCAGTCAGCCTGGTGTTTTTCAGCGGCTTTGTGGAGGGCGGCTAGAGCAGGCTCGCTGCAGTCCTTTTGATATGTGGCGGTAGCGGTGTCAAGAGAATCTAGTGCGCTTTTGAAGAAGGGAAGGGATTTTTTTAGGGTGCGATCGCCGCCAATCAGCAGTGGCCTTTGACCTAGGCGAGCAAACAGCCTGCCACTGGTCGCCAGCACAGTGTTTCCCCGAACAACCTGAGCGGGCGCAATATTCAAAATCGGAAAGGTCGATACGGCCATAAGAACATCTCCTGATAAGTGTCTTGCTAAATGTCTTAACTAAATAGAAGGAGGCACAACGGGCGAGTGTATGAGGTAGATTATGACGCAGGTACTCGCTGCTGTGGGGAGAACGGCTATCCCTAGGTTACACACCGGAATCTACCATTGAATTTATTGGAATTAGCGATTAGCCTGCGGCGCTGTTGGCTTTAGCTAATTGATCGGCATAAATTTCTACAACAGGAGCTTTTTCTTCGACGGTAGCTTCTTTGCTTTTGTTCTGGCTAGGGGTGACTTTGCCAACATATAGCAGTTCGGAGGTGCCATTGGTATGTGCGATCGCCCTCGCGCGAATCGTAGGCACCGCCTGCCCCATGCCTCCAATCCGACTGGGCTTGAGCAAGTTACTCGCGGCCTGCTGTAGCGTGGCTTCTAGCTCAGTTCGAGTAATTTCATTCGGCACCGCAATCACAATTTGTGACGCGCCAGAGTCAAACACAGTGGTGTAAGGAATAGCGCCTGGAATACTGGTTTGCGTCAATGGCTCAAAGCTCAGACCAAACATACCAGCGGTAAGCACCCCCATAAATCCCGTCGCGCCGACGAGGCGAAAGCGGATGCCCCATTTCAATACAAATGCCAGCGCCGTCATCGCCCCAAAGAGTAGGGTGCCAATGGCAAAGTATCCGGTCGCGATCAAAAACTGTTCGGGCGAGAGCATAAGGGCGTCAACTGACAAATCATCCCCTGATTATACGGTTTTGCCAAAGCTTTGCTAGTCTGCGTTGACGCTTCGCAAGGTGACGCTTCTCATCAAGCGGGATAACTAAACTTGATAGAACTTTGCAAAGTCTTCCTCACCGAAGTCTTTACGAAGGCTTTTGGCAGATTTTCGCCTCTAACACTGTGAGTTTTTCCGCTTCTCATCGTCGCTGGCTCGCGCCCTGCTCTCTGGGCCTACTGCTCATGTTGGGCAGTGGACTATGGCGAGTTCACAATAGTTCTTCCCAAGTAAGTTTGAAACCGCTTGTGCCACCGCTCCCTCAAGATCCAACAATTCAAGCGTTTTTCAATCAATCGGAAGCGAACGTATACACCGAACCCTATCGACAAATCACTCGCTATGGAGACAACCTTGAGCGGGTAGTCATCGACAGTATCGCGCAGGCAACTGCCACAGTAGATATCGCCATCCAAGAGCTGAACTTACTTGGCATCACCGAAGCCCTGGTGAGTAGCCAACAGCGAGGCGTGCAGGTGCGTCTCGTTTTAGAGAATGACTATGCCGACGCTTCACAGGTAAAAGCATTGCAACACCTGGACCAAGCGAAAATCGCTCGAATTGACGATACTGCCGACGGCTCTAAGGGCAGCGGACTAATGCATCACAAGTTTGTGGTGATTGACGGTCGGCAGGTAGTGACGGGTTCGGCCAATTTCACGTATTCAGGCATTCACGGTGATGCAGATACCGCACAGAGTCGAGGTAATGCCAATGTGCTGTTGAAGATTGATAATGAGGCGATCGCACAGTCATTCTTACAAGAATTCAACCGCATGTGGGGCGACGGCCCCGGCGCACAGTCAGACAGTCAGTTTGGGCTCCAAAAGTCACCGCTCCCAGCCCAATCGCTTACCCTCCCAACCAGCACAGTAACCCTACAATTCTCGCCTGTGTCACCCAGTATGCCTTGGGAGCAAAGCGTAAATGGTCTGATTGGCCGAACGCTCCAACAATCAACCCGTCAGATAGACCTCGCACTGTTTGTGTTCTCTGAACAGCCAATTGCAGATCAATTACAGCGTCAGTCTCAGCAAGGAACAGAAATCAGAGCGCTGATAGATCCTGGATTTGCCTACCGCAGCTACAGCGAGGCGCTCGACATGCTAGGTGTGGCCATTGCCGATCAGCGCTGCAATGTAGAAGACGGCAACAACCTCTGGAGCCAGCCGATTGAATCGGTAGGAATGCCCAAGCTACCCATCGGTGACAAGCTGCACCACAAGTTCGCAGTCATTGACGAACAAACCGTAATCGTAGGGTCACAAAACTGGAGCCACGCGGCCAATACCAACAATGACGAAACCCTGCTGGTGATCCAAAATCCAACAGTTGCAGCACACTTTAATCGTGAGTTTGAAAGGCTCTACCGTGAGCCCCTAATCGGCGAAACGTCATCGCTAGCCCAAAAATCTGAATCGGCTCGTCAGCGATGTTCTTTTTAACTGACTTGTAGACCAATCAAATCAGCCATTTTAGCGGCGCTGTCTGTGGTGGAGAGTCGTCTTGCCGCGACCGACATTGCCGACAGTTTTTGTGGGTCGCTAAATAGATAGGAGACCAGGGTTTCTAAAATTTCACCAGAGAGTTCAGATTGCGGATGCATCTGCCCCGCGCCCGCATCATCAAAGGCTCTGGCATTGTAGGTTTGGTGGTCTTCAGCCGCAAAGGGATAGGGAATAAGGATAGATGGGGTACCGGTAATAGCCAGCTCGATCAAAGTGCCAGCACCGGCTCTGCTCACAGCCAAATCTGCCCTCGAAAAGAGCGCCGCCATGTCGCTATAAAAAGGTCGATGAATGTAGTGAGGATGGCTGAAGCTATCGGCGTCAGGATCATTGGTGCCGGTAATGTGAACGATCCATTTACCCGCCTCTAGCCATCGCGGCGCGGCGGCGCGGACCATTTGGTTAACGGCGACTGCGCCTTGGCTACCACCCACGACAACGATGAGTGGCACATCTGAGGGAATCTCGATGTCGGTGAGGCCGATTGCATTCTCTGTGGCCTGGAGAAATTGCGATCGCACAGGCGTCCCCACCACCACCGTCTCTGCCTTTGGCAAATGCTGCACGGCTTCAGGAAAGCCTAGCGCCACCGTCGTACACCAAGGGCTCAGCCAGCGAGTCACCTTCCCCGGCAGCGCATTCGACTCATGCAAAATAGCCGGCAAACCGAGTGATCGCGCCGCAATAATAGCCGGGGCCGCAATATATCCACCTGTCGTAAACACACCCTGAAAATTGCCTCGTTTAAGCAAACGGCGCACTTGAGCAGTGGATTTGGCGAATTTGGCAGCGAGCTTAAGCGTACTTAGGCCAAAACCACCCTGAACGCCGCCCATCTTTACCGTATGAAGAGGATAAGATTCTGGCACAAGCTCGGTTTCTAAGCGGTCAGGAACACCGAGCCATTCGATGGCGTAGTCGTTTTGTAGCTGCTGTGCGGTTGCGATCGCAGGAAACAAGTGCCCACCTGTACCACTCGCGGCAACGAGGAGCTTTGCCTTAGTAGCACTCTCTAGTGGTGATACTGACGGTGACGGTAAACGCTCAGCCATAGCCATAGTAGATAAACTGCTCCTTTGAAATATTGATGGAGGTGTGCAAATGCCGTATTTCCACAAGTTTCAGGTTACCTTGGTTTAAGCTACTATCTGCCAACGAATTGCAATAAACGCTCTTGATTTATCATGGGAAACACCCCTAATAAATCAGGGGCAAAATCGGGCACAAAATCAGTTTTACTATCTGCAACTCGCCCACACACTGAAAAGCTGTCACTCACGCTACTCCACTAAAAAGGACGTAAAACCCTATGTTCCATCGCCAACCTTGGCTACAAAACTGGCTACAAACCAGCCCCAGAGTACAAAAGTTCGCTTCTGCGGCGCTCTGCGGATTGGCCCTCAGCTTTGGCGGTGGACTCAGTAGTACGCTCAGTGTAAAAGCAGCTTCGCCTGAAACGGCACCTGCGGACTTAACAGCTGCGATCGCCAACATAGAAACCGCCGCGTCCACTGGCGACGTCGCCGCCGCCATGGCGGGCTACAGCCCCACCTTTACCAACGAAGACGGCTTTACCTACGAAACCCTAGAAGCCGCACTCACGACACTGTGGAGCCGCTACGACAGCCTTACCTACCGGGTAGAACTTCAATCCTGGGAGCCGACTTCTGGTGGATTCATCGCTGAAACAGTCACCTACATCGACGGCACTCAGCGGGTAAACGGCCAGCCCATGGTGCTCGAATCAGTCATTCGCTCACGGCAAACCTTTAAAGACGGCAAAATCGTCTCTCAAGCCACCCTCTCCGAACGCAATCAAGTGAGCACTGGCGAACAGCCGCCCACGGTGTCAGTAATTTTGGCTGAGCAGGTCAATCCTGGCGAGCAGTACGACTTCGACGCCATCGTAGTCGAGCCCCTGGGCAACCGCTACCTACTGGGCGCAGCAGTAGAAGAAGGCACCACCGCCACAGACTTTTTCACCGGTCGCCCCATAGTGCTAGAGCTGCTGTCTGCAGGCGGCCTGTTCAAAATTGGGGAAGCCCCGCCATCACCCGATAGCCGCTGGGTGTCGGCACTACTCGTTCGTGAAGACGGGCTAACGGTGGTAACACGCCGCCTGCAGGTGAACTAAAGATTTCCCTGTTTCTCAGCTACAGCTGCTTTATTCTTTCCCTTAGCTCTATCAGATCTGAGTGCTGAGTAATATCTATCTCATTAGCAGCCCACATGAAGTAATTCGCTAGCGAGATGTAGCTGGGTTCCTGTTTTTGCATTTCTTTCTGTAAGTCTTTTCCGTGAAACCAAATGAGATACTGTCTCTCTGTCCAAAAACGCTCTTGGGCAAAGAGCGTTTCATATTTTTCAAGACTTTCGTTAAAGGATTCCAGTGTGACGGTAGAGACAGCTTGCCTGAAGCTATCAACCATTACAGCAGCTTCGTTTCTACAAGATATTGAATCCAACATTCTAGGCAATTTTCCGCTGCCGCCAGTCCAAGTCGTTTTCAACTGCTGTCGGCTACTGCTTGCTTGGATCAAGTCACCTAAGGCCCAACGTACCGCTTGATAGTGTTTCAATTCATTAGCGCTAGACTCAATCCACTGATTGAGTTGTTCTACACCCGGAGAGGCCTTATGGCCCCATCTAGATACCGGGTTTTCTCGCTTCTCCTTGCATTTTTCCTGCCAGTACGCATGAATTAGCATAGGAGCAAGCAAGTAGTTTTCTACACAGGCGCGGTGAGTTAAAAAAACACTATTGCTGCTTAGTTCAGGACGGAGAGGAAGTAGTTTCACCTCGGACGTGGGGTTGAGATCAAAGTCTCGATCTCTAAAAACAAGATATCGCTGATCGGCAACATCATTAGGTGAGAAATAGCCTTGCGCAAAGACTGAAAATGTAAACTTGCTACCAGAAGGAACAATAGTTACTTCATCGCCTGTACCTTCGGCTATGACTCCATTGAGCAACTGATAGTCTAAGCTCGCTCGCTTTCCTTCACAGAAAACAACTTTTCTGCCACTCACAACGCTCATAGCTACACACCCACTCGGATAATGTGCGCTTCAGGCACAAGTTCTTCTATGTAGTCAGAGTGAGTTGTAATGATGAATTGGTTATTGCCGCCTAGCTTAGGTAGAGCTCTGAGTAAGGCTTGTTGCATCGGCGGATGTAAATGTAGTTCAATTTCGTCGATCAAAATCACTGAATTATATATATTCCAGCTGGCGAAGTCCATCAGCATTGGGAATATAGCTCGCTCTCCTCCAGACATTTCAGAAATTTCGTACTGATTCTTGCCGTCGTATAGGTAAAACCAAGGCTCGCTGAGGATATCATCTATTCCCTCTCTAGGAACGGGCCCTTCGAACTGACGATGGGGAAAGACTGCTCTGTAGGCTTTCTCTATCTCAGCGTAAAGATCCTTCTGCCCGGGACGCAACTGGCGGATTCTGCCATTCTCAATATCCTGATGGAACTGTCGCCATTTTGAGAGGCGATCGCGCAGGACATTGTCCGTAATCTCTACCGTTCGAGTGTATTCCTCGGTCGTTAGGCTAGTAGATGTTCTTTGCTCGGTATACCAAAGGACCGTACCCACTCGTTGAAAGACTTGAAACCCTTCTGTTTTGAGCAGCTGTTTTGCATACTCCCGTCCTCTGAACTGAAATAGCTCGGCTGCTGTATCTGCCTGAACTTGTTTATTGCGCCACTGTAGCGTGACTAAGTTTTCTTGAGCGGGAAGTTGCCAATTGCGACTTGGCCCGTTTAATTTCTGCCAAAATTCTTGAATGGACTGAAGCTCTGGTTCAGAGAACTGCATTTGCATGCTGATTTCTGGCTCAAATCTTCCCCAGTTTTGTCCTATCAGCTCGTAGTTAAATCCGGCCCACTCTAACTCTGTTAGGTTTTGCAGTCGTCCAGTCGCCATTCCCAATGTCGCGGCGATTGACTGTAGAATGCTGGTTTTTCCAGCACCATTCATTCCAACTAACACAATAAGGTCTTTGGCTAAGCCTGTTTCTGAATCTGTGAAGTCAAGGTCAGGCAAGTCTCGAAATCTCTTGAAGTATTTGAGTTTGACCGAGCTAACTTTCATGATTGAAACGGTTGCTTTGAGATTAAGAGTACCTAACTTTTTTCGGGCCTGTCTTATTGTGCATGAACTAAAGCAACTTGTAGCAGTCCTTCAAATAGAGCTAGTCCATCCGTGCTGCCAATCGCTTTATCCGACGCACGCTCAGGGTGAGGCATCATGCCCAGCACGTTACCCTTCGCATTGCAGATGCCTGCAATGTTGTTAAGTGAGCCGTTAGGGTTAGCCGCTTCGGTGGCCTGTCCATTCGCATCGCAGTAACGGAAGAGGATTTGATGGTTATCTTCTAGTGATTTGATGGTGTCTGGCTCGGCAAAGTAGCAACCTTCACCGTGGGCGATAGGCAGGGTGATGACTTGGCCCTTGCTATAGCCCTGGGTCCAAGGGAGGTCGGCGCGTTCTACGCTCATAGGGATGCGATCGCACACAAAGTGCAAATCCCGATTGCGAACCAGTGCGCCCGGTAGCAAGCCCATCTCTGTCAGTACCTGGAAGCCATTGCAAATGCCCATCACCAGCTTGCCCTGGTTGGCATGCTCTACGGTGGCACGCATAGCAGGGGAGAATTGGGCGATCGCACCACAGCGTAAATAGTCCCCATAGCTAAACCCACCGGGAACCACGACCACATCAATATTTGCAAGGTCACCTTCTTCGTGCCAAATCATGCGGGTGGGTTGACCGAGCAAATCGCGGAAGACGTAAGCAATGTCGCGATCGCAGTTGGCACCTGGAAAAACAATTACACCGACGTTCATCAAACGTTCTCCTGTTCCAAAACTTCGATGCGGTAATCTTCGATAACCGGGTTAGCCAGTAGCTGATCGCAAATTTTGTCGAGCTGCTGCTGAGCAGAGGCTTCATCTTCAGCCGTCAGGTCCACCTCGATATACTTGCCGATGCGGATTTTGGAAATGTTGTCGTAGCCCATGTGGCCCAGCCCAGAGCGCACGGCTTTACCAGCAGGATCTAGCACAGAAGGCCGCAGCGTGACATACACCTTGGCGTTGTAAAGTCGGGCGTTAGCAGATTGCGCCACAGCAGTAAAAAGGAAAGGACAAAAGTGATCCTACCGTATTTGCTGCCCTGTATCTGCTGACCCATATTTGCTGTTTAAGAGGAGCTGTGTAAACTAAGCTGGAATAAGGCTGAGCTTTTTGCTAGCCACGCTCACTGCTCCTCTCATACCAAGGCTAATGAAAAGCCGTCGTACCCGCAGCCAAACTCAAATACTAGAACGGCTAACCCAAATCAAAGAAGCCATCTCAGCGCAAGACCTGTACGTGCAGCTACGGCAGCACAATGTCAGCATGGGCCTCGCTACGGTGTACAGAGCCCTAGAATCGCTGAAGCTAGAAGGGGCCATTCAGGTGCGCACGCTCTCTAGCGGCGAATCGCTCTACAGCCTGGCCCAAGCAGAAGACACCCACCACCTCACCTGCGTACGCTGTGGGCAGTCAACAGAAATGGAAGAATGTCCCGTGCACGGCCTAGAAAGCCACCTCACCGAGTCTCACCAATTCCAAATTTTTTATCACACCCTCGAATTCTTTGGCTTGTGTAAACCCTGTCAGCTAGCCGAAGGAGAGTCGCGCACTGATTCCCGCAGCGACTCGCGCGCAGTCACCGGCTGACCCACCGGCTTACTCACAGGATTTTCCACCGGGCTACCCAAAAAGCTCATCGCTTCTTCGCACCAAGCCACCCAAGCGAGCTGCTGCCGAATGCCAGCTCGCAGCGTTAGGTATTGAAACTGTTCTTCTCTTGAGAGCTGAGGCACCTGAGCATACTGTTTTGAAACGGTTTGATAGCTTTTGAGCTTTTCTCTATGCTGCTGGTAGTAAGCATCGAGGGTCGTCAGCAAATTTTCTGTTGGCACCATATGCCCAATGGACAGCTTCACGAGTAGATTGGATTTCAGTGGGACGATATCGTCCTCAACTTCGCTAATCCACTGCTGCAGGTGCTGTCTGCCACCTTCTGTAACCGTGTAGAGCTTCTTATTTGGCCGGTTTTCCTGCTCAATTTTCTCTGACCAAACGTAGTCTTCTTCTTCTAACTTGGCCAGTGCCTTATAAATCTGCTGGTGGCTAGCGCTCCAGTAGCACTCCACCGATTTGTTGAATCGCTTAACTAGGTCGTAGCCGCTACAGGGCTGGTTGAACAGCGCCGCCAAAATTGCCTGGGACAGTGACATAGTAGTGACACAATGAAAAATCAGGAATATTCGCCTATAGACATAGTACGCGAGCCTACAGTAAACGTGTTCTTTTTACTCAAGAACCGGCTTGTGTCTCTGGCAATACAAGCTAGTGCCAGAGACGACAAAGTGACGACGAAGCCCGCTTAATTTGGCTGGTCAGCAGCGTCGGGTGTGTGATAGAAAAAGACTGAATTTTCACAAATCGTGTTTGTCATGAGCGAATCACGTGATATTTCAGAAGATCTGCTAGAAACAGCTATCAAAGACGTTTTGAGCGATGAATTTGCTGCATGCTGGGAGCGAATTAAAGAGGACGCGGCTGTCAGCGATCCAGAAGAAGAGATGTCTGACCTAGTGGAATGGTTCAGCGAGCAGTTGAAGGCCGCCATCGACGATATTGTGGAGCAAGAGCCTGCCGAAGACGATGACTACGTCGATGAGGACGAAGAAGATGATGATGATAGCAACGATAGCGATGAGACGTTTGAAGAGTAGTTAGAGGCTCACACAACGCATACATACCGCGTGGGAATACTCTTTGCAGTAGCGCTGATTCATCACGAAAAATAAATGCGATCGCAAATTGGGTTAAGTCCACGAGGCTATAAATTTTATTGGTACTCGCTCATAGCGATGTGCGTGGTCGCCTTTTTGTATTGGGTCGCAGATGCTGGCATTGCCGCTTGGCTCAACGACATACAAGCAATTTACGTTTTCCCAGGTGTCTACTACCCAAAAGTCACTCTGCTTATTCTGATAACACTTGCAACAGTCACAGCTTATGGACTGGGGCTAGGACATGACATGAGTACAGGGATCGTAAGGCAGGCAAGACAAGGGAAATCTTTAGGCAGTATGATTGCGAGCTATCGGCAAGCTCGATCTGTCAAAACACGATTTCGATGGAAAGAACCCCTCCCCTTCAAATATCTAGACCCTAGCTATCGTCCGCTGACCTACCGGCGAATAGTCATAAGACTGCTGCTCATCTCTACTATGATTACAGGACTGATTTGGGTTTCTCATTTTGTGAGTCAGGGGCTTGTATTCACGTATCACCTACTCCTTGTGCCACTTGCATCCACTGTGATGATCGCTCTGTTTGTGATGCTACCGCTGATCCTGATCGACCGACCTCCGGCGGAACTTACAATGAATCTCCGGGGTATTGAGAGAAAGATCTACGACGGAACAAAAACTCAGGTAGAGGTATGGCTCTGGGCGGAAATCGCAGACTGCGTGCTTGCTGACACAGTGATTCACGAACAGAAACTAAGAATATTGAAAATAGTACTGACCTCAGAAGAAAGTGTGATTTTGGGTTTGAGTACAAAACTTCAGCAAGAACAACTTCAGCATTTCTTTGAGCGGATAGGAAAAACACTGACGATAAAAGCAACCGTCGAGCCTTAGAGAGTTTCTGCAAATAATCAATTTAGAGGTTGCTGAGTCTAGGGCAAACGCATACTCAATCGAGCAGGACTTGAATGAGAAAGTTGTTGTCTCATAAGGCTTTGAGCCGTTTGGCCTTTTTAGAGCCCTGGGACGATTCCTTAACTTACTGGCTAAGGAATCGTCCGCATCTCCGTCATATTCTTCGGCGCGTGACCGTTGCGAATACGAGAGCCATCTTCGTGAAAAACGACATCTAAGCTCCAATGCAGCTTGTTTTCAATGCCCCAGTGCTTCGATCCAGGCAATACTCATTGAGCTAGTTGAACAACGGCCGCAACACTCTACACTGCGTCTTCGTCTAGCACCATGGTGTACCAGTCTTTCTTCGTTTCCCCAGAAATGTCAAACATGACATTTTTGACCAGAGTGTATTCTTCAAGCGCGTAGTGAGACATGTCCTTGCCAATGCCGCTGAGCTTGAACCCACCGTGGGGCATTTCACTCGCAAAAGCAGCGTGCTCATTTACCCATACGGTGCCACATTCCATCGCGCCAGCCATCCGCATGGCACGCTGCACATTCCTCGTCCACACGCTGCCCGCCAGGCCATAGGGTGTGTCGTTTGCCAAGCGAATCGCGTCGGCTTCGTTGGTAAATCGGCAAATAGCTGTCACAGGGCCAAAGATTTCCTCCTGCATACAAGGTGCGCTTTGGCCAGGCTCGATGAGGATAGTAGGTGGGTAGTAAAAGCCCTTGCCTGCAGGAACTTCGCCCCCAGTGGCAATGGTGATGCCCTGCGCCCTAGCGGCTTGCACATAGCGATCGACACGCTGCCGCTGCTCGGCGCTGACTAAGGGCCCAATGTCTGTGGTGCGATCACTTGGTCCTCCCATGCGAAGCTTTTGAGTGAGCGCTACAAATTTTTCAACAAAGCTATCGAATACTTCGTCTTGAATGTAGAGCCGAGTCGCCGCGCAGCAATCTTGACCAGTGTTGATAAACGCGCCTGTAACTGCGCCTCTCACCGCTGCTTCGATATCGGCATCGGCAAAGACTACAAGGGGCGCTTTGCCGCCTAGCTCCAAGGTGACTCGCTTGATCAAAGGACTCGCTAGTGCCGCTACTCGCTGACCCGTACGGCTACTGCCCGTAAAGCTGATCATGCCAATATCAGGATGCGTGCAGATAGCTTCGCCCACTTCTACATCGCCTGTAACGACATTGAGTAGACCAGCCGGTAGTCCTGCGGCTTGCGCAATTTTGGCAAATTCTATAGTGGTAAGCGGTGTCCCAGGCGCGGGCTTGACCACGACCGCATTGCCTGCGGCCAAGGCGGGTGCTATTTTCCACACTGCTAGCAGCAGTGGATAGTTCCACGGAGTAATCGCGCCGATAACGCCGATAGGCTCGCGGCGGGTCATACTGGTGTAGCCTAAAATATATTCTCCAGCGGCGACTCCTTCTGTTCGTCTCACAATAGAGGCGAAGTAGCGCATGGCATCGATGGCTCCATGAATATCGCCATCGAGACTGAGCTTCATCGGTTTACCGGTGTTTTGGCTTTCTATCTCAGCAAGCCTGTGATGATTGGCTTCTAGAGCATCGGCAACCTTAAGCAAAATTGCGCCGCGCTCGCCTACAGAAAGCTTTGCCCATTCCTTTTGCGCCTTTTTGGCAACGGCCACTGCCTTTAGCACGTCTTTAGCGCTACCCTGCTCAACGCTGGCAAACGCTTCCCCAGTACAAGGGTCGATGAGTTCTGTGGTGTTTGTCTTAGAACCTGTGGTGATCAGCTCAGTGCCAATGACCATAGGATAGTGGGTGAGTCTGACGGCTGTTTGCATAGTGATGAGATAAGAAGAAGTGGAAACAAAAGTGGGTGAACGATGCTGGTGCGGGTCACGTAGGGCTTTTTCAAGCTGTTGTGAACCCTACTTAAAGAGAACTAATCTAGCGCCGACGGCAGTTGCTCTGATGCGATCGCGCTACAGCGCTTTTTGCACTGGCAATGTCGATTACCTGCTAGCAACTCAGCATCCGTCTACCCGGCTGACTGGGCAAGAAGCTGAAGAACACGATCGCCTTAGCCGTAGTGTAAACAGTACTCAGTGGATAAATTTACTCATCATAAAAACTCAAAAAGGTCAGAAAAAGGATAAAACGGGACGAGTCGAATTTGTGGCGGCCTATCAAGCAAAGCCTTTGCTTGCTATTGATATAGCCACCTCACCGGATACAACCGCTCAATCCCCTAGTGCCATTTCCCAACTTCATGAGAACTCCCGGTTTGTTCGCGAGCAGGGGCAATGGTTTTACCTAGATGGACACATGTTGCCCCCATATCAACCCAAGCGATCTTCCTCCGGCAGGAATTCGTTATCGCAGCCCTGCTGGTGCGGTAGTGGCAAGCCCTACAAATACTGTCATTTTCAATGACTCGCTTTCTAAATGCCCATACCGCTTAGCGTATTGAGCAGTCTCGATAGCGTATCGGTGACCTTAGGGTGCTCCGCTTCAAACTGTTCAATGAGCGTGGGCAGTGTTTTCTAGTAAGTTTCTTTGTGTTCTGATTTTTCGGGATATTGCAACTGCTTTTCCACCTCACTAATCAGTGAAAGCAATTTTTCTTTTACGTCGCTGTTAGGCGTCTCTAGCTGATTGATTTCGGCGTGAAGTGCTTCTATCGACTGATTAACCGCTTCTTTGCTCATGTATGTTTCCTTCACCCCTGCTCGCGTGGTGTTACTCGTACGGCCTAGCATATGCCTATTGTAAAGCTCGTCTGTCTTTCTCGTTCGCCTTCATAGCTCGTTCGCCTTTTTAAAGGGTGGGGTTCTGATGGTTGATAAAAGGGAGATGCAATACGGGAAAAAGATCAGGATTTGGACGTGCATTCATCATGCCCGCTTGGTGATTTGTTGTCCCAATTTTAGTTGTTATACAGAGTTCGGCGCCGGGGCGCGTGGCTAACTTACAGACTGAGCAGGCGAACTAATGTGTAATCCGTGATACAAAGTGCGGCTAGCCCCGTTGATATTTTTGATACATGGGATACGTGAGCTGGCCTCTTTATTAATTGAGCTGCTACAAGTTGCTAGAGCTTGGGTGCCAAGAACTTCTGGGGCCGTTGTCATCGATGCCCTTAATAAATGTCAGGGATAGCTCTATGCTGGAAATGAAATCACTTTTGGCTCAAAAGTCTATGGCAATTTCTACCCAGTACCCAGTGATGATCATTGGTGGGGCAGAAGACAAGACCAACGGCTGCGACATTCTTCGGGCTTTTTTTGAAAGCGCTGGGGGTGATCGCGCAACCATCGGCGTTATTCCGACTGCTTCTCGGGAGCCGACTATCGTTGGTGACCGCTACTATCAACTCTTCACTGCAATGGGGGCTCAGCAGGTTCAAGTCCTCGACATTCGCTATCGGGCAGAGTGCGATGAATCTCGTTGGCTCGATATCCTGGGCGACTGTAGCGGTGTCTTTATTACAGGCGGCGACCAGCTGCGACTGCGCGACCAGCTTGGCGGTACTCGCATTATCGACGTCATCAAAGAAAGAATTGACAGCAATCAAACTGTGCTGGCAGGGACCAGCGCCGGGGCTGCCATTATGGGCGAAGACATGATTGCGGGTGGAAGCAGCGGTGAGTCTCCTAATCAAGGACTGGTAGACCTCACGAACGGGTTAGGTTTTATCCCAGAGCTGCTAGTCGATCAGCACTTTCACAATCGCAATCGGATGGCGCGTTTGCTCAGTGCGATCGCGGCGCACCCCAATCGTCTTGGCGTCGGTATTGACGAAGATACCTGTATTGCAATTACTAGAGACGACACCTTTCAAGTCCTCGGTAAAGGCACCATCACCGTAATCGATCCTGGCGATCTCACCCATACGAACTACGACGCGACCCCAAATACACTCCCCTTGAGTCTTCACAACCTTAAGGTACATGTTCTGCGAAAAGGTGACTGCTACGATTACAAAAAGAGAGCAGTGTTGCAGCTTCAGTCATGATGCTCATGCAAAATCAGCGCCCTTCAAAGGCAACTTAAGACCGTAAGCAAGCCGTCATTTGCTGATATACATTCAGCTTTTGTCCGTATTGTTTGTCACAGTCCCTAATCGTTTTTCCAAACTTGATAGTTTTCAGTTTTGTTTTCGGTCGCTTTTTCTCGTTTCTATTTTTCGTCACCTACTACTAATAGAGTCAAGCTTCTACCTACGCTTATTTGCTGCCCTTAAACTATGAAAATCCTAAAGACTCAGACTCTTCGTGGTCCTAACTACTGGAGTATTCGCTACGGCAAGCTGATTGTAGTGCGATTGGATCTGCAAGAACTCGCCGAGAAGCCTTCTAACAAAATCGATGGCTTTTACGATGGGTTGGTAACAGCCTTACCTAGCCTAATAGATCACTTTTGCTCTCCGGGTGTAAGAGGCGGTTTTTTGCGTCGACTGCAAGAAGGCACCATGATGGGGCACATTGCAGAGCACGTAGCTTTGGAATTGCAGACGTTGGCCGGCATGCCTGTAGGGTTTGGCCGCACTCGGGAAACCGCCACGCCCGGTATTTATCAGATGGTGTTTCAGTACGAAAACGAAGAGGCGGGTCGCTACGCCGCGCGAGCCGCTGTTCGCATGTGTGAAAGCATTGTAGAAACCGGGAGCTATCCCAGCGATGAGGTAGCGCAGGATCTAGAAGATTTGCGTGAGCTAAGAGCCGCTGCGTCGCTAGGGCCCAGCACAGAAGCCATCGTACGTGAAGCCGAAGCCCGGCGAATTCCTTGGCTAATGCTGCCCGTGCGCAATCTCATTCAGTTTGGCTATGGCATGCACCAAAAGCGCATTCAGGCCTCGCTAACCTCACACAGCAATATTTTGAGTGTAGAGCTGGCTTGCGACAAAGAAGGCACCAAGCAAATGCTGGCGAATGCCGGTATTCCTGTTCCCAAAGGCAGTGTCGTGTATTCACTGCGAGAGCTAGAAGATACGCTCGACTATTTAGGCGGCTATCCGATTGTGGTCAAGCCTTTGGATGGTAACCACGGACGGGGTATCACGCTCGAAATTCGTTCTTGGGAAGAGGCTGAAGCCGCTTACGACCGGGCACGTGCGGTATCTGATGGTGTGATCGTAGAGCACTACTACCAGGGCCGAGACCATCGCATTCTAGTGGTAGACCATAAGGTCGTCGCAGTGGCCGAGCGCATTCCGGCACATGTGGTTGGCAATGGTAAGGATACGATTCAATCGCTAATAGATATAGAGAATCTCAACCCCAAGCGTGGAGACGGTCACGACAATATATTGACCAAGATCCAGCTAGATAGAACAACAGACAAACTGCTAGAAAGTCAAGGCCTGACGCTAGATACGGTGCTTGATGTCGACGAAGTGTGTTACCTGCGGGAAACGGCCAACCTCAGTACGGGCGGGACAGCGGTTGATCGTACAGACCAAATTCACCCTCAAACGATTTGGATCGCTGAAAGGGCGTCTCGCATCATGGGGCTAGATGTTGCCGGCATTGACGTAGTCACGACGGATATTTCTAAGACTCTGTCAGCCGCAGACGGTGTCATCGTTGAGGTAAATGCGGCTCCGGGATTGCGGATGCACGTTGCCCCTAGCGAAGGGGTCGCTCGCAATGTCGGTGCGCCGATTTTAGAAATGCTGTTGCCTTCTGGGCAGCCCACGCGAATTCCTATCGTGGCGATTACCGGAACCAATGGTAAAACGACGACAACTCGACTCACGGCGCATATCTTCCGTCAGGTGTACAACACGGTGGGCTACACCACCACAGACGGTATTTACATTGGTAACAACCTAGTTGAAAAAGGGGATACCACTGGTCCACAGAGCGCGCGGATGATTTTAGAAGATCCGACCGTAGACATGGCGGTGCTAGAAACGGCTCGGGGTGGACTCCTGCGCTCGGGGCTGGCCTTTGACTGCTGCGATGTAGGCATTGTGCTGAATGTAGCAGCAGATCACTTAGGGATTGGTGATATTGACACGATTGATCAGCTGGCAAAGCTAAAGGCGGTGGTCGCTGAAGCTGTGCATGATGATGGCTATGTAGTGCTGAATGCTGACGATGAGCGGGTGGCGGCTATGGCGTCGCGGGTGCGAGCCAAGGTGGCGTATTTCTCGATGGATCCTAAGAATCCGTTGGTGCGATCGCACCTCAAAAAAGGTGGGATCGCAGCGGTCTACGAAGAGGGCTACATCTCAATCTTGCAGCAGGACTGGCTACACAGAATCGAAAAAGCTGAGCAGGTGCCGCTCACCATGGGTGGCCGGGCTCCCTTTATGATTGCCAATGCGCTGGCCGCGAGCCTAGCGGGTTTTGTTCAAGGTGTGAAAATTGAGCAAATTCGCTTAGCCCTGCAAACATTCCAGCCTTCTGCGAGCCAAATTCCGGGGCGTATGAACCTCTTCAACATGGGCTCTTTCCATGCGCTAGTAGACTATGCTCACAATCCTGCGGGCTATGCAGCTGTTGGTAGCTTTGTGAAAAACTGGCCAGGTCCTTCGATTGGCGTGATTGGCGCGCCGGGCGATCGCCGAGACGAAGACTTGCGCAATCTTGGCAAGCTATCGGCCAGCATTTTTGACCAGGTAGTTATCAAAGAAGACAAGGATACGCGGGGTAGGGAACTGGGGACGGTGTCTGACCTGATTGCCCAGGGAATTGCTGACGTAGAAGCTGCTTCCGGTGAGCTTTTTTCGCATACTGTTCAGCTAGATGAGTCAGAAGCCATAAACTGGGCGCTAGACAATGCTCCTGACAATGGTTTGGTGGTGATTTTGCCAGAGAAGGTGAGCGATGCGATCGCACTCATTTCAGCTAAAGGCCCCGTTTCAGAAGGATTCTCTATGCCTGCTGAAACAGAAGATGAAATTGTGATTGAGCCAGTGGTGAAATCGACCGCACGTGTACCGAATAAGGCAATGGCGTTTCAGGTCTCTAGCCATACCAGCACCTCAGAAGTTGACCTTGCCGATGTGAGAACAGCTTCTGATTTGAAATCTTTGAACGGATCGTCACCAGCGTCTTCTGTCTCGTAGTTTTGGGCTATTCTTCAAATCAAACTCTATTCGCTTTAATCTGTCTGTTTGCGAATTAAGCTTGATTTGAGTTCTGCTTTAATTTATTTGTGTTGTTCTTTGCAAGCGCAAGCGCGGTAGGAGATTTTTGATGGTTGCAAATGCGGTACGCCCTACGGCGGTTGAGGCTACAGGTTCTAATTACGAAGCAAAAACGCAGGCCATTGCCCGGCAGCTATTGGTTGATAGCCAGGGTAAGGGATCTCTTTTCTCCTCTGTTGTCTCTAAAGTTCGCGATCAGCTCCGCTGGGACGACAAGCTGCTGGCTTGGACGATGGACAACCCTGGTCTGCGCGTGCAGATGTTTCGGTTGATCGATTGTTTACCAGCTCTCACCACCAAAACAGAGATTGCCAGCCACTTTCAAGAATACTTGGGTGATGCCAGCGTAGAGCTACCTCAGGCACTCAAGGGCCTGTTGAACTTTGCCGACCCTAGCTCTATGCCTGCTCAGGTTGCAGCAACCACACTGTCTGGTGCGGTAGAAACCCTAGCGCGCAAATACATTGCGGGTGAAAACATTAAGCAGGCGCTCAAAAGCATTGAACAGCTACGCAAGCAGTCGATGGCCTTCACCATGGATTTGCTGGGCGAAGCGGTGGTGACCGAAAAGGAAGCAGAGGCCTACCTCAATCAGTACCTGGACCTGATGGCTCAGCTCACAGAAGCCTCCAAACGCTGGTCTAAAGTCGCTAGTGTAGACACTGCTGATGGCAAGCCACTGGCGAAGATTCAGGTTTCGGTGAAGCTAACGGCGTTTTACTCGCAGTTCGATGCGCTAGATGTAGAAGGCTCTGAAGCGAAAGTCGGTGCGCACATTCGCACACTGCTACGCCGAGCCGAAGAACTTGGTGTGGCCGTTCACTTTGATATGGAGCAGTATCGCTACAAAGATGCGACGCTTGCCGCATTGAAGAAGCTGCTCATGGAAGAAGAGTTTCGCTCGCGCTCAGATATTGGCATAACCTTGCAAGCCTATTTGCGTGATAGCTATCAGGATTTGCAGGGCGTCATTGAATGGGCGACTGGACGCGGTACGCCTGTGACAGTGCGGCTGGTGAAAGGAGCATACTGGGACCAAGAGACAATTACGTCCAGGCAGAACTATTGGCCGACGCCGGTTTACAACCATAAGTCTTCAACCGATGCCAACTTTGAGCGCATGACGCAACTGCTGCTGGAGAATCATGAGCATGTGTATGCGGCGATCGGGAGCCATAATGTGCGATCGCAAGCCCTCGCCCTCGCCATTACCCAATCGCTCAACATTCCAAAGCGCAACGTGGAGTTTCAGGTGCTCTACGGTATGGCCGACAGCCTCGCGACTGCGTTAGTCAAGCAGGGCTATCGTGTTCGAGTGTACTGCCCTTACGGCGACTTGATTCCGGGCATGGCATACCTGATTCGTCGCCTGTTGGAGAACACAGCCAACAGCTCATTTTTGCGTCAGAGCCTAGAAGAACGCCCAGCCGATGAACTGTTGGCAATTCCTGAATGGGGCGAAGGAGATGCCAGTGCCGATGACGTTCTCCCGATGCCGATAGCGCTACCAAACGCGCCAGTAACACGCATCGATATTTCTCCCGATACAGACTACGCCCTCATTCAAGCTCGTAAAGCTGCAAAAGAGGCTATCGACCAGGTGAAACAGCAGCTGGGTAAAAACTATCAGCCTTTGATCGACGGTGAGTATGTTTCTACGGAAGCAACGGTTCAGTCTTTGAACCCGTCTAAGCCAGTGCAGCTAGTGGGGACGGTGGGGCAGATTAGTGTAGATCAGGCAGATGATGCGATCGCAGCTGCCAAAGTCGCCTTTTCCGCTTGGAAACGCACCCCCGCAAAAGAGCGAGCCAACATCATTCGCAAAGCAGGCGATTTGTTAGATTCTCGTCGCCATGAGCTAAACGCCTGGATGATGCTGGAAGGTGGCAAACCGTTACACCAAGCCGATGCGGAAGTGTCCGAAGCAGTAGACTTTTGCCGGTACTACGCTGATGAAATGGAGCGGCTAGATACCGAAATTGTCTACGACGTTGCAGGTGAAACCGATCGCTACCGCTATCAGCCAAAAGGCATTGTTCTTGTCATCTCTCCGTGGGACTTCCCGCTTGCTATCTCGACGGGGATGACTGTCGCCGCGCTAGTCACCGGTAACTGCACACTGCTCAAACCTGCCGCTGTAACGTCAGTAATTGCTGCAAAGCTCACCGAAATCTTAGTAGAAGCAGGCATTCCCAAAGGCGTTTTTCAATACGTGCCTGGCAGGGGTTCCACCGTCGGTGCTCATATGGTGAAGCACAAGGACGTGAACATGATTGTGTTTACCGGCTCGCAGGAAGTCGGCTGTCAGATTTATGCAGATGCGGCTGTTTTGCAGCCAGGGCAAAAGCATCTGAAGCGAGTTGTTGCTGAAATGGGCGGTAAAAACGGTCTCATCGTCGATGAAAGTGCAGATTTAGATCAAGCGGTGCAGGGCGGTGTTTATTCCGCCTTTGGCTACAGTGGCCAAAAGTGTTCTGCGTGCTCTCGCGTAATTGTAATGGCTTCCATCTACGAGACTTTTGTCGCCAGATTGATAGAATCAACAAAGTCGCTGAACGTAGGCGACGCGATGGACCCTAGCACCAAAGTGGGCCCTGTGATTGATGCGGCTGCGCAAAAGAACATTCGAAAATACATCGCCAAAGGCAAAGAAGAAGCCACCCTCACACTAGAGTTACCCTCTCCTGAGCAAGGTTACTTTGTTGGCCCTGTCATCTTCACCGATGTCGATCCACAATCAACCATTGCCCAAGAAGAGATTTTTGGCCCAGTGCTTTCAGTCATAAAAGCCGAAAATTTCGATGAAGCATTGGATATTGCCAACGGCACCAACTTTGCGCTCACGGGCGGCCTGTACTCACGCACACCTTCTCACATTGACCGGGCCTACGACGACTTTGAAGTTGGCAACCTCTACATCAACCGCACCATCACCGGAGCCATCGTCGCTCGTCAGCCCTTTGGCGGTTTCAAGCTCTCAGGCGTCGGATCCAAAGCAGGCGGCCCCGACTACCTCCTCCAGTTCCTCGACCCCCGCACCATCACCGAAAACGTTCAACGGCAGGGCTTCGCCCCAATTGAAGGTGTGGATTCGTAGAGATGGGCAAAGATGCTTTATGGTGGTGTATATCGAATCCTTGTCTCAACCGACTGAATGCCAGCATTAGAAAGTTTATTCATCGAAAAGTTCAGAGGGCTGCAAGATTTGCAGCTCAATGAGCTTGGTCGGATAAACTTGATGGTTGGGACGAATAACTCCGGAAAAACAAGCGTTTTAGAGGCTCTATCCATCTATAGCGATCCGTTGAATCTTCGAGAGTGGTGGGAAACCTCGAACTCCAGGATTCAAGAACCTCGTGCCACTCGCTCCTCTGTTAGTGATGCCATCAAATGGCTATTTCCTCACAACCATTTGGATGAAATGCATGATGATTCCAATTTAGATGTGGGATGTATTTCGCTTTCTAGTCAAGGTACGTTTCCTTTAGTAGGCCTTGCTGCCAGCTACGAGCAGATTGAAGAACTGCGGTTTTCTCAAAACGATACGAAGGCTGAAGAGCGTGCCGCATTGACGAGTGGCATTGAGCTTTCTGTGAAAATCATATCTCAGTTAAGCAATGAGAAAGACCATACAAAATTCATTGCGAATCCTCCAGACCTCGAAGATACAGTATCCAAAGACCGACTCAAGATCCAAATATGGGATGGCGAGAGAGTTCGCTTTCCACGTAGTTCCGCGCATAATTTTCTCGTTGAAACAGTGACACCTGTATCTCACCGGCTAGAAGATTCTCAATTTCGTCTATTATCTGAAGCACGATATCAAAACTTCAAATCTGAAGTTATTGATCTGCTAAATAGTGTGGACTCTGGTATTGAAGACATTGAAATACTTGCAGACTTGAGTTCTGCATCTGCGCTTACACACTTTAGTATTTACATTCAACATGCAACGTTGGGACTGGCTCCATTGGATACCTTTGGTGATGGCATACGTCGCTTGCTACATATTGCACTAAAGGTAGTGCGAGTTAAGGGCGGAGTATTACTTATAGATGAGATAGAGTCGACAATTCATACGGAAGCGCTCCAATCTTCTTATTACTGGCTAGCTAAGTGGTGTGAAGAAATGGATGTACAGTTGTTTGCCACTACCCATAGTCTAGAGGCTGTTGACGCACTGCTTGACGTGACAAATTCACAAGATGACTTAGTTTTGTTTCGGCTAGAGCCTTCAATCGGTAAGACCAAAGTTACAAGACACGATTGGTCCCGCTTAAAAATATTACGTGAGGAACTGGGCCAGGAGGTGCGATGGTGAGCCGCCGCCTAGCCTTGATTGGAGTGGAAGGAAATCACGATCAAGCCTTCTTGGCTAAAATACTACGCAAGTCTCTCGGCTTCACGGCTTTTAAGGATGGGGAAGATGACCTGGATGATCTTTGGCGGAAATTTATTCCCGTCTATCCTCCGAAGAGTGGCAAGTTCCATGTAAGACTGAATTTCCCTTCTATTTTGCACACAGACAAGGTCTCTGTCGCCATATATGTTGGTGGCGGTAGTAGTCTTACTCAAAGCCTGTCAGTAATCCTTTCAAATCTAGATTGTTCACAACTTTCTTCTTTTGGAATAGTGGCTGACTCTGATAAAAAATTGCCCGAACAGGTTGCCGTTACCTATAGCACTGCGTTTAAGGAGTTCTTTCCTGAGTTCTTTAGTACTCCGGGCGAAGTTGCAGGTGAAAGCTTCCGTTCTGGGATTTATGTTTTACCTGACAATACTTCAGAAGGTGTGCTGGAGACGCTGCTGTGTAAGTGCGGTGAAGTCGCCTATCCTGACTATATGAAGCGAGCCAGCTCGTATATCAACAGCTTCTCAGCTGAAGAAATCAAAAAGCTGAAGTGGAAACCATATGACAGAGAGAAAGCAACTATCGCAACTGTCGCTAGCGTTCTTAAGCCCGGTAAAACCAATACTGTAAGCATCTCTGATAACAAATGGATTTGTCAGCAGACGACAGACAGTGTGCCTGAGCTGTTCGCCCTGACCGATTTCCTCAAGAAATTGCTGCTGTAGCTCAGTGCCGCCTGACGGCTAAAGGTTGAAGTCTGGGTGTTCGAACTGATAGCCAGTGCTTTTTATTTTTGCGTTGGAGACTCGAACATTCTTTCGAGTACTCGGTTGCTCTTTGTCCCAGGTGACGGGTGCTAGGTTGTGCTTGTCGCATACCCGTTCTATTAAGGATTTTACGGTGGGAACTTCTTCTTGGACGAGGTTGTAGATGCCTGCGAGCTGCTTTTCTTTGACCCAATCAATACCGCTGACGATGTCGGTGAGGTTCACCCAGTTTGTGGCTTCTTCTCCTGTTCCTGGTCGGGTGCTGCCTGCGGCGCGGCTGTAGATTTTTTGTAGCGTTCTGCCGGGTCCATAGATGCCGCCGAGTCGGAGGACGCAAACTTTGCGCTGTGGAGAGGTGGCCAAGAGTAGCGTTTCTTCTGTTTGCTCGATGATTTTGCCGTTGTCGGTGATGGGCATGGGGCGCATGAGTTCGGTGACCCATGCGCCATTGTGCTGGCCGTAGACTGAACAGCTGCTAGTGTAGATTAGCTGTTCGACGGGCGTATGTGGCAGGATGCTGGCTATGGTTTTAGCGGTGTTTAGGTAGGTGTCGGCGTAGCTAGCTCCGCGTTTGGAAGCGACGCAGAGTAGTACGACTTGGCGGTCTGAGAGGGCTGCTTTGAGGCGATCGCGCTGCCCTCCACTCAAGACTTCTACCCGCGAGGCCATCGCACTCAATTCCGCCACCCGTTCCTCACGCGTTGTGGTCACCAATATGTCTAATCCCTGCTGTTTCCAGTGCTTGGCCACAGCCGTGCCCACGTATCCACAGCCAATAATG
>JBHJIY010000024.1:0-10149 GCA_050042985.1 Phormidesmis sp.
CCTCGCCACCTCTATTCCTCCAAGCTCTACGTCGCCTCCCCCTACCTTCTCATAAGCATCGATGACCTCATCCCCATCCATGTCAACCTCCCCGACCTTCGCCACCCCGACCTTCCCCCCTGCCGTTTTGTTAGCAGATGCGATCGCGCTACCGACAAATGCCACACTCAGCCGCTCCCTCAAATCCAAATCACAGAAACCCACCAAGTTAGCTGTTGGCATCCGCTGGGCCGCAACGATGACATAGGAATGATGAGTGATGAATAATAGCCCCCTCTTGCAAGTCACTGACCTCACTAAATATTTTCCTGTTTCTTCGCGTAAAACAGCTTGGCCGTTTGGTAAAAAAACAGATCAGGCCCTTCATGCTGTAGACGGTATCAATCTTACTATTCGTCCTGGTGAAAGTGTCGGCCTCGTCGGTGAATCCGGCTGCGGCAAATCTACTCTCATCCGCGTCATCTCCAGACTGCTCGAACCCACCTCAGGAGAGATCTGCTTCAACAACACGCTCATCAACCAAATTCCTGTGAGCACCTTCGCCCGCAGTCCCTACAGGGCCGATATTCAGATGGTTTTCCAGGACCACAGCGATAGCCTAAATCCTCGCTTTACTGCATTCCACACCATCACCGAACCCATCAAAAGACTCGGCACCCCCACAAAAATACTAAACAGCAAGCAGCGGCTCAAAGCCCGCGCTGAAGAACTCGCTGAGCAAGTCGGCCTTCCAGTCGAACTCCTTAGCCGCTATCCTCATCAGCTCTCCGGCGGCCAAAAAGCCCGTGTCGGCATCGCCCGTGCGATCGCTCTAAACCCCAAACTTCTCATCCTCGATGAACCCACTTCCGCTCTCGACGTCTCCGTCCAAGCCGTCATTCTGCGTCTCCTCGCCGATCTGCGAGAACAGCTCAATATGAGCTATTTATTCATTTCTCACGACCTGAATGTAGTGCGGTTACTGTGCGATCACATCCTAGTTATGTACCTCGGCAAACTCGTCGAAACCGGCCCCACCGACACCATCTTCAACCACCCCAGCCATCCCTACACTCAAGCGCTTGTCTCCGCCATTCCCAGCTTTACTACCCAGCCCAATAGCTTCAGTAGGCTGAGCGAAGCCGCAGCCCGCAGCCCGATTGATCCATCAATCCATGTCTGCCGCCTCTATGGCCGTTGTCCTAAAGGTGAAGATATTTGTCAACAACAGCAACCCACATTGCAGCCTATTGACGATAAGCACCAGGTCGCCTGCCACTACGCAGATACACCGACCTAAATAAACTGGCCTAAATACACCAGCCTAAATACTGATTTCTTGAAACAACACTTCGCTCCATCGCTGCCATCGAGACGGTTGCTTTACTTCAGCATTGTTAGTCTCATTAGGCAAAAATTGATTGATGACTTTCAAAACCTTTTCTGATTGAATCGGCTTACTCAAAAAGCCAGATGAACCAGTTATCTTCGATCGCAGCCTATCTGTTATGCCGTCATTACCAGTCACAATAATCACAGGTACATGTTTTAAAGCAGACACCCGTCTTATTTGTGTACAAATCTCATAGCCATTGGCAATCGGCATCACCAAATCAAGAAAGATCAGCTGAGGCTTTTTCTCAATCAATACTGGTATAGCATGAATTGACTCTTGAATATTCAAGTATTGGCAACAAGCTGCCTGTACAATCTCTGCCATTCTTCGACTGTCTGATGGAGAATCTTCAACATGCACAATGAGAGGCCGATTCTCTTTCGAGTCCTGACTTTCTCGTTTGAGCTTAGCTTTATCTTCCGAATGCGGTTCTGTTGTGTCGGACGCGACTGGCTTAGAGGACTGTTGTGATTTTTCTGTTCTTGTTCTCGATTTGGCTTTTAGTTGAGCAAGCCTACGTGCAGCCGCCCGGCTGACCTCATTGGTGCCAAAGTCTTGAACCGGTACCAGGCCAATCATTCCTTCTTTGATAAAAGGATGAATTCTTTTCGTAAAAGACAGCAGTGATTGATCTAGCTCTACTGCCATATCTCTAAGACAGCGATCATCTCGTACCAGATCAGACAAGCATCGATATACTTCTTCTGGAATGTAGTCTTTAAGCTGCTTAACCTTGCTGATGACTGGCTGTAAGGCAGGCGAGCAGTTCATCAGCCCTGCATCTTTCCAGTTCTGCCAATCCACCTGAGTTTGCTGCCAAACACGACTAATGCGTACTGACAGCAACCTTGCACTTGAAATATCCTTGGTTTTATCAACGAGCGATAATAGCGGTTCGCCATACTGTTGCCGCAGCACGCCCTCTTGGATAATATCGAACAAGATCTCGCCCAAATAGGCTTCAACAGTTTTAGCTAGCGGAGTGCCATCTATCTTTCTCGCCTGAATTTGTTTAATTAAAGCAGCGTAAGCAATTTTGTGATGAGGAAAATCTTTACCGCTATAGTCAATCTCATCTTCTCTTGAAATACGTTCCAGCAGTGCTGGGTAATGCAAGCCAAGCTGACGATACCAGCTCCTTTTTTGGTTGTTTTTTGCTAAAGCCCACTTGAGCCACCCGGAGCGAAAATACAATTTCCAGTGAACGTCTTTTTTTACACATACGTAGACGATACCTGTGAACTTATTATTACGGTGGGTCGTTAGTTTTTCATCCAAAAGCTGCGTAATCTGTTGTTCTTCTATCTGAGACTCTTCTACTGAAGAAAATGAAACAAGTGATTTTTCAGGAATCACTGACTTAAAGGAAAGCTGTTTTACATCCATCAGATCTTACTTATCGCTCTTTGAGGCCGTATGTGTCGTATGTGTATATGAAATTCAAGGGAAAATTAAGCCGAGATTACATCACTAACCTACGTTACAAAACATAGCTATAGCCTCTATCCTGTAAAGGCTGTACCGTAAAAGACCACATCATGAGCTTACGCTAATACTTCAGTACACATTATGCCCGCGCCTACATTAGTTTTCACTTGCCAATCAACAATTCCATATATTGACCAAATACAGCTAAAGTCAGGAGATTTCTATTTGAAAATCACATCTCAGCGCGGTGTATTGTAGGTAATCATCAGATTTCATGTTCTTAAGCAGATATGCTCACACAAATGGCTCAATCCAAAAAAGCATCTGCGACTACTACAGCTTTTGGCACTATTGTTGTGCTAATAAGTGCTGTTGGCCTCGCCGCGCAGAATGTAGTTTCCCGTGTTTTCTTTGTGCCGAGCACGCTATTTGGGCACATCGACTTCGGTGGATTTATCACCTCAGCGCCGAGTAATGTCGTTATGCTGCTGGCGATTCGGATGGCGATGATGGCCATCCTGCTGTCGGTGCTTACGCCCTGGCTGTACCCACGCACCTTTGACGATGTCAAGCGATTGCCACAATCACCAAAATTACTAAGTGCAGCAGTCAGCAGTGCTATCTGTCTTTTCTTAGGTCTCACCTGTTTGTACACGTCACTGAGCAAAGTACCTGCGGGAATTGCGATCGCAGCCTTCTTCATCTACCCTGCTATCACCATTCTCCTCTCTCGCATCTTCTTCGGCCAAAGACTCCGCCCCTACCAACTCACCCTCATGGTGATCATCTCCATCGGTGTTGCCCTCACAAACTTTAATTCCACGACGGCTGTTGATAGTAGCTCGCTTATTGGCCTAGCCACAGGCTTAAGCGCAGGGTTATTTTTCGGCCTGTACGGCATCTTTGCCGAACGCTGCTTAAAGGCAAAATCTTCAATGCTTCATCCTGTGCCTTTTTCCCTAGTCACATTCATTGGCGTCTCTGTCCTCGCCAGCAGTTCTCTTCTATTTATCCCACCTATCTCTGTTTCTCCTGTCGCGTGGCCCCTTATTTTTAGCACCACTCTCTTCTCTGCTAGCCTCACCCTCATCGCCTACATTCTCAACAACTTCGGCATTCGCTACATCGGCGCAGCCCTCACCGCCCTCATTAGTGCCAGTGCTCCAGCCCTCACGGCTCTCTTTGCCTGGTGGATACTGCAAGAATCTCTTAACTTACAGCAGAGCGTAGGAATAATCCTAGTCACTCTCGGCGTTGCCAGCCTCAGCTTAAAAATGAAGCAACACTAAGGGAAGTGGCACAAAAGGGCTGAAGCCAAATGCTTTAGAATCCAGGCACTTCTAGCGGCTGACCAAACCATTCTTGAGAAAGCGTGTCAAACTCTCCCGAGAACCGCTTATGACGCACAAACACATTCACCCATTCCAACATATCCAAATCACCTCGGCGCACACCGATATAGCAAGGCGAGTTTTTCATCACAAACTTACTTTCGATATTGGCATCAGGATTATTCTTAATGACCTCGCCTGCAATCGTATTACCCGTGGCAATCAGCTCTACCTGATTCGATAGCAAAGCAGAAATCGTGACGCTGTTATCTTCAAAGCGCTTAATCTCTATGCTCTCAGGTGCTTTATCCGATAGCTCTAAATCTTCTAAAGCACCCTGAGTCACCCCGACCGTTTTACCGGCAAGATCTTCATAGCTAGAAACTGACTGACTCGCCGAACCGTAAACGCCAGAAAAGAAAGGCGCATAGGGAATAGAAGAAAAATAGATAGCTTTGGCCCTTTCAGGCGTAGCGCCCAAGCTAGAAATTACTAAATCTACTCGCCCTGTTTCCAGATACGGAATGCGATTAGTACTGGTCACTGGAATCAGCTCCAGCTCCACTTCTAGGCTTTCGGCAACCAACTTAGCAACCTCTACATCGTATCCTTGTGGTTCACCGTCAGTTCCCACAGAGCCAAAAGGCGGACTGTCCTGTGGCACAGCAATTTTGATGACCCCTGCGTCTAGCACTTGATTGAGCGTGCCGCTAACAGTCGCTACCGCTGGTGTATCAGCATTAGCACTGCCATCAGAGACGTCTTGAGCAGTAATCGACCCGTTAGAGCAGGCGAAAACAGTGAAAGCGAGCATACTGCTAAGAGCAATAGCTATCAGGGCTTTGGCTCTAGGTAAACGAATGTTTAGCTTTTGAGCAAGAAAGCGTGACATGAAAATGAGCATGGCGAGTTTTAACAGGTAAACAACAGAAGAAAAACAGATGAATAAAAAAAACTAACGAGAGAAAAGGCTACTGGTAGGAGAACTGGCTTTCAAGACGTCTACTCCACAGCGATAGAGGAAAGCACAAGCAAAAGTAGATAGCTGCCGCCATGGAATACACTAAAAACGGCTGAAAGGTGACATTGCTAATAGAAGAAGCTGAGCGCGTAAGCTCAATAAATCCAATCACGGAAGCCAAAGAAGTTCCCTTGATAACTTGTACCGCAAAACCCACTGTAGGTGGAATTGACGCACGCACGGCCTGAGGCAGTATCACCTTTTGCAGCTGCCTAAAGTAGCTAAAGCCCAGCGCTTTTGAAGCTTCCCACTGCCCAATAGGAATAGCCTCAACAGCACCCCGCCAGATATCAGCTAGAAAAGCGCTGGTGTAGGTTGTCAGAGAAATAGCTGCTGCCGTCCAGGTGGTCAGGTTGATGCCAAACACAACAGAAATTCCGAAGAAGACTAAAAACAGCTGCATGATCAAAGGTGTCGCTTCAAACAGCTCAATGTAGAGCATACTGGGCCAACGCAAGAGACGGTTTGAGGAAATGCGCATGAGCATGACGATAAAGCCAACGATACCGCCTCCAATAAAAGCGATCGCAGATAAAGCAATCGTCCATCGAGTCGCCAGCAGTAAATTAGTGATAATTTGCGACAGAGTAAAGTCTTGCATCTAAAGTTTTATATCCATGACGATGTGACTAATGGAACAGTTGAGTACGCGTTTTATTGAATGTACTGAGTAAATGCAAAGAACTTTCTCTGAATTAAATAGGCAATCGCTTTAATGAACCAAACAATAGCTACGTAAATTAAAGAGATCGTTAAATAAATTTCAAAGCTACGAAATGTTCGCGACTGTAAATAATTGCCGACAAACGTCAGCTCCTCCGCAGAAATCTGCGACACTACGCTACTAAACAAAACAGCAATCACAACCTGGCTCACAAGAGCTGGATATACTGCGCCCAAAGCAGGCATCAAAATCACATGCCGAAATATTTGGAGTTTCTTAAAGCCCAAAGACATCCCCGCCTCAATTTGACCTTTGCTAATACCCTCCACACCCGCTCGAATAATCTCCGTGGAGTAAGCGCCAAAGTTAATCGCTAAAGCCAAAATAGCAGCCTGCCCAGAAGACATCGTCAACCCAATACTCGGCAGCCCAAAAAAGAAAAAGAACAGCTGAATTAAAAACGGCGTATTGCGAAAAACTTCAACATAAGCACCTGCAACGACTCGAAACAACCGATTGTTGCTAGTTCGTCCTACAGCACCCAGTACGCCCAGCATAAGACCAAAAGCAATCGCCGTAATAACAATCTGTAGCGTCAGCAGCACACCCTGAAAAAAGAAACCAGCATTGTTCCAAACGACAGAAAACTGCGGAGTATATTCCATCAAGCAGACAGACAAACCCATGCAAACGCCTCTCGTGTACATGCGACTACAGATGCTTGAGCTTAACCAAAGGCTAGATCGCTATTTGTACTTTTTAATACACTTCCTCAGGTTGCTACTTGCCTTGTCTTTTATAACAAGTGGCATACTAGAGCCATAGTCAACATCCCCTCACATCGCTGCCATGCCGCTCAACCGTCGCCGTTTCATTCTCCTCACCGGCCTCACCCTCACCGCCACCGGAGCCAGCGCCGTCGCTTGCAGCAAATCTAGCCTCACCGCCGCGACGCCCTCTCCTGCCCCTTCAATGTCTCCGGTGGCTGAGCGTAGCCATTTGCGAAGTGCCCGCGCAGTGGATAGCCAAAATCCAGCCGGCACCCCCATCGGCCCGGCCACCCTCTTCGCTCCCCCTCGCGGTGACATCCGCCTTGCCATCATCAGCGATCTCAACAGCGAATACGGCTCTACCGACTACCGCCGAGAAGTCACCCGAGGCATCGCCCTCCTGCCAGACTGGCAGCCAGACATCGTCATATGTGCTGGTGACATGGTCGCTGGCCAAAGCATCAACCTCTCCAGCAGCGAAATCGAAGCCATGTGGACCGCCTTCGACGAAAAAATCCTCACGCCCATTCGCGCGACCGGTTTACCCTTTGCCCTCACCATCGGCAACCACGATGCCTCCAGCTACAAAGATGAAAACGGCGAATTCTTCTATATCCTCGACCGCCAAGAAACCACCAAATTCTGGAACGGCCACCAGTCCGACACAGACCTCAGCTTCATCGAAGCTAGCGGCTTCCCCTACCATTACAGCTTCAAGCAAAACGACATCTTCTACCTTATTTGGGATGCCTCTTCTGCCAATGTGCCCCCAGAGCAAATCGCCTGGGCCGACCGCGCCCTCGCTAGCCCCGAAGCCCAAAGCGCCAAACTCCGCATCGCCATGGGCCACCTCCCCATGTACGCCGTTTCCCAAAGACGCGATCGCCCCGGCGAATTCCTCAACCAGGCCGACGAACTTCGTACCTTACTAGAGCGCCACAACGTGCACACCTACATCAGCGGCCACCACCATGCCTACTTTCCCGGCAGAGCAGGCAATATCGAAACGCTTCACTGTGGTGCCCTAGGCAGCGGACCAAAATCTCTCCTCACTACCACCACTGCCTCCTTCCAAACGCTCACTATCATGGACATATTTTTGGACACGGCTAATACCGTATACACCACCTACAACATGAGCAGTGGTATGGAAGTTGTTGATTTGCAGTCCCTACCGCGTCAAATTGTGGGGCCCAATGGTCGCGAGCTACGTAGAGATGTTGCGGTAGAAGACCTTTCTCCGGCAGAGCGATCGCAGCCCTACATTCCCAGCGAAACCTAACCAATATTGATTTAAATCAAAAAAGACCCCTTCAGTTCGTCATCAACCATCGCTTATTGTTTGTACAGGTCAGCGCCTTTTGGGTGTGAGCGATAGAAGACGTTCTTAGGAGCAAAATGCCACGAAGAAAGCAAAAATCTCTCGTTGATGAATACTTTGACAGATGGGAGCTGCCATTCTGTCTTTTCATTACAGTCGATGTAATAGCGCATTTTCTGTTCCTTTACTTAGGTCGAATCGCAGGCTTTATCAGCTACTTTGCTTGGTTGATGTTACCTACTGCATTTATTTTTGGTATAGCGATCGCAGCAGCCATAAATTTCGAGCGAAAGCGGCCTGACATTGGTTTACTCAATGCCATCACCGCTGTTTTGAGCTTTCCAATTCTAGGCCTACCGCTATTTGTCGTACGGATGGTATTTTAGCTATGGCAAACAGAAGAAAAAGACCAAACAAGTCACTCATACAAAGTTACTTCAGCGACAGAGCACTGCCATTTTGTCTTTTCATATCTATCTCTGTGCTAATGTTTTTAATCGGAGGCCAATGGGCCGATCCAACACTACAGAGCAACGAAGTGCTTGCCCTAATGTTGTTACCGAGTCTATCTGCTGTAGGGATTCCAATAGCCGCGATCACCAATCTCAGCAACAACAGAACCAAAGCAGCTATAGCCAACTTTTTCGCGTTCCTCCTCAGCCTAGTATGCTTGCCAATAATATTTTTTGGGCTTTGCCTCATCGGCATGAGCTATTGAAACACCACTGGCAAGTCACTAGTCAATTACGGAATAAGACCCGTTCAATCACACTTATCCAATGCAGCGCTCAGCTCATACGCCCCCGGAATATAGCCATCTACGCTGATGTACCACAGCCCCGCACTCAGCGGCAGCACAGAATTTCTGTTGATTACCACCTGCTCATCACTGCTGTTTAGCCAGGGCCGATAGTCATACGCCATCATCGTTGGCAGCTCACCCTGCCGCACGTACAGGTCAAGATCACTTTCTTCCGCACCCAATCCCTCTAAAACAATCTCCAGCTGAGAAGTTTCTTCAGCCACCTCAATCACATAGTGCTGAAACTGGTCGGAATTCGCTTCACCTTGTACAGGCTCACAGCTCATCAAAACTTCCGCCAATCCATCACCCACAAAGTCAGACACATTTGGCGGTTCCATCATTCGCGGCTCATCAGGCACAACCTCACCATCAGCAATTACAAAATCTCTAATCACGGCCATATGCTGCATATTACTTGCAGCGCTATCTCCCCGCTCCACCGGCTCTACATCTGATAGCGGCGCATACACTCGGCTATCAAACACAAGCCCATGAGGGAAACTGTTCTCACCAAGCACCACAGGCACCTCTAGCGGATCCAAATCCTCATCTACAAACACCCAGTCGTAAGGCCTGCGGCGACTAGAGTTGGTCCCAATAAGCCCTGCCTGGTCAGTCGGATACGGCTCATCAGTATCGACTACCGCATCCAAAGTTTGCAGTGCGGACTCACCCGAATTGTGCGTGTTGAAGTCTCCACCAATCACCAGATAATCTTCTTCTGGAATATTTTCGCGTACCAGCCGCAGCACAGCGTTCGCCTGTGTGTTGCGCACGGATCCACTGCGCGTAAGGAAATGCACACTCACCGCCCACAGGTCGCGATCGCCCGGAATATCAATCCTTGCCCAGGCAAAGTCACGATTGCTCACCTGCGAATCATTCCACTCACCAGACTCAATAATGGGATATCGACTGATAACGCCATTGGGTATTTGCGCTCCGTCTTCACGGTAATAGTCAAAGTCAGGGCCGAACGTACTCTCTACATAATTGGCGATCGCACCCTCAGAATTATCGCCAAAATTAAACTCCTGAATCAGCACCACATCGGGCTGTAAACCCTGAAAAATCCTCGTCCCTTCCCCCGGATCGTAAGACTGCCGATTGCCACTCGTCGTATTCGCTGCCATTATCCGCAGATTTGTTTGCGCCCACCCTGGCTGTGTCGTTGCCACCATCCCTAGCGCCGATAATGCAACAGCTAGCCCTCCCATCTCCAGTATTGTCAGCCCCTTCTCCAAGCTGTTCTTCCAACTGCTGGTCTTCCACCCATTGTTAGGTAAACGCAGCCCCATATTAAAAAACCTTGTTGACATGCACCATCCAGCAATATGGCACTTGCAAATTAGAACGTCAACAGTACTGAAAAAAGTCTCACTCTGTTACGAGCTATTGAGGGATAACAGCGCTTTAGATAGGCTAAAGAAGCTC
>JBHJIY010000025.1:0-15395 GCA_050042985.1 Phormidesmis sp.
GCCATTCGCGTAGAGCCCATCTTCAGCTCCAGCGTAGAAAGGTATTAGCGACTCTGATGCTCTCTGACACTCATGGAGAATCGGGCTGATTTTTCAGCCAAGAGCCCCGTCTTTCCAATCCGAAAGACGGGGCTCTCTTTAGGTCGCGTTTTATCTTCTAGATAGCTTTGATAGCGGCGAATCGTGTAGGTCATCAGTTTTGCCTTACGAAGTAGAGCTGCATCGAGTAGGGTCATACAAGATCTCACCTCCGATTTTACAACACTTATAAATGTGCCGAAGGTTGTGCTTTCGGGGCTTCAGGCTGTTTTGAATGGATGCGTGCTGCTCAATTGCCTTGCAACCCTCTAAAATTTCTAAGATAAGTTTTGGATACCTGCCCTTGCGAACCTCCTTTAAAGTTGTCAGTCGAGCTGCTGTGGTTGCAGCTGCACTCACCCTAACCAGTGCACTCAGCTACGCAGACGAAATTCTGCTCCCACTGACCCAACTACACTGCTGGGACAGAAGACAAGCTGCCAGCCTTATTAGCCAAGACACCCATCTTTTCGATTCGCCGCTTGCTGCTGGTGACCGTCAAACTTTACTCACCGCCATTGACCACAGCCTCGACTATATGAGCACGCCTAGCTCGGTCGAGGCCTACAGTGAATATCCTGTGGAAGACGTTACTCACGAGCGGGTTCGCCAAAGCCTTCAGCGCTTTCGCACGCTTGTTATCGCGTCCGACTCTGCTGAATCTTTACAGCAGGCCGTTGCCGCCGAATTTGACTTTTATCAGGCAGTTGGTCAGGACGAAGAAGGTACGGTTGCTTTTACCGGTTACTTTGAGCCCACCTATACCGCCAGCCTTGCACCTAGCGAACAATACCGCTATCCGATTTACCGTGCCCCTGCAAACCTAGATCAATGGAGCGAACCACATCCTACCCGCGCAGATTTAGAAGGTACAGACGGACTTCAATCTGACCAAGGCCCTCTCAAAGGTCTCGAAATCGCTTGGCTACCCACTCGCCTAGAAGCCTTTTTGATTCAAGTCCAAGGGTCTGCTCGCCTAGAGCTTGGCGATGGCCGCACCCTTTCGGTTGGCTACGATGGCCGCACAAACTATCCTTACGTCAGCATGGGCCGCGCGCTGATTGACGATGGCATCATTCCTGAAGATGAGCTGACGCTGCCGGTGTTGCTTGAATATTTTGAGCAGAATCCAGAAGCGCTAGATACTTACTTACCTAAAAACAACCGATTCGTATTTTTTAGAGAAACAGACGGCGCGCCTGCGACGGGTAGCTTGGGCTACCCGGTGACGGCGGGGCGCTCGATTGCAACCGATAAGTCTGTAATGCCACCAGGTGCGATCGCACTCATCAACCTACCTTTGCCACAGCGAAACGCCAGCAACGAACTAGAGCGCATGTCTACCAGCCGATTTGTTTTAGATCAAGATACCGGGGGTGCCATCAAGGGCACTGGCCGCGTCGATCTATTTGTAGGTACAGGAACAGAAGCGGGTGAAATTGCCGGACTCATCAACAATACTGGCACACTGTATTATCTGCTACTGAAAGAGTGATCTGCTCAAGGCCGTGCCGCATATCATAGGCCTTCCACTACAGCAGACAACCACACTGAGAAAATCAAAGCTGAAAAATATAAAAAACAACAAATACAGATAAAAAGCCTTCGGAAAATACGGAAACGTACGAGTCAACTACGTAATAGTAAATCCGTGTCCTTACCAACGTATTTTTGTAGGATAAACATAATTAGTACAGAACTTTGTTCAGCTATGGCATTAAGTTCATGTAATATTTATATCAATCCGAGTGTGAGGCCTCGTTCGTACCTTTTAGTATTCCTTAGAGGAAAAAGACAGTCGTGCCACAGCCTTGTAGCAAACCGCTTAGCGCCAACCCTTTTGAATCCTATCGAGATCCTGAGACAGGTCAGTGGAAAGTGAGATATCCGGCCAGCGCTTTGCCGAACCCGACCCAATCGTTGGCTCAGTCATCACCCCAGCCAGTTTCAGAAAGTGTTAAGCGCGCACCCAATCTGCGACGTTGGAAAAAGTCATCCCAAACGAAGGTGGCATAGTTTTGCAGGGCTTTGCCTAGCTTGCGAGTAGTGGACCCGCTTGCAGAGACTAACTGGCAAATAGGAGTAGCCAAACGCCACAGAGCGATACAGCCACGCCTAAAACAGCTCTCCAGCTCAGTTTTTCACCTAGCAACGCAGCCATTGGAATAACAAATAGTGGGCTCGTGGCCAACAGTGCCTGAGCAATGCCAGCTGCCGCCGCATACTTTAAAGACACCTGCTGCAGCCAAATTCCTAAGTAAGTTGCAAAGAATGAAGCGGCAGCAACTGCTCCTATGAGCTTTGGTGACCGAAGCCTTACCCAGACACGCTGCCATCTAGCGCAAGCAGCTGGAGTTTGGACGGTTGAATTATGAACAGTAAGGGTGTCGGTATCGGCGTACGAATTACTCGCAGCTTCGCGGTTTTTAGGCTCAGAAGACTCAAGGTATTCCGGACGACTCAGCGCTAGTAGCCCCATAAAAAGCAGGCCTGCACCCAACCGAATAACGCTGCTATGTAGGGGAGAAACCGTCGTAGTGGCTAGGGCTGCTCTAGACAGCACTGCTCCCGATGCCTGACAAAACGTCGCTAGCAAAGCGACTCTAACGCCTGCCGCCGTACTTTGCCCTAGACGCCATTTGGATGGTTGTGTCGTATTCTGTTCTTTCTTTTTAGTGGATGTACCCGGTACCCGCTCGCTAATAACCCACGCAACGCCTGCCAGGGTAATTGCAATACCTGCAACTGCTGCAAAAGATAATTGTTCTGCCAAAAACACCCATGCCAAAACAGCTGCCATCGGTGGTGCCAATGTCTCTAGCAACAGCGCTCGGCGAGCCCCCAGGGCATTGATCGCCGCAAAGTAAGCCGTGTCACCTAGGCCAATACCCAGTGCCCCACTTAGCACCAAATAAAATACAGAAGCTGTTGGTAGGGGCGGCATCGCGATCGCACCAAACTGTATGTGAAGCGTCACCAGCATCATCGCGATCGCCCACATCCCTTTCACAATATTGAGCACCAGCGGAGAGAGCGATCGCCCCAACCGGCCAAACATCAGCGTCGCCGCCGCCCACAAAAAAGCTGCCAGCAGCGCCGCCCCTTCTCCTAAGTAAGCGCCGAACATATTACTGAGCGACTCACTAATAGCCACACTGGCATTCATGCCAATCCCTCAACCCTCTAAAATAGAACTTTGCAATCTGCACAGCTGACCAAGCTGACCAAACTCAATCAGCCCGCCATTAAACGGATGAATAAGCCTTTTACCAACCCATCATCCCAGGCCACAGCCGTCAGCGCCGATACCGCTAATAAGCCACTCTCCACAGATGAGCTACTGACTCTTCGTGCGGCGCTATCGCATTTGAATTCACCCCTACACATCGGTCGTGTTGCTGTCGCGAGCCGTGTTTTGCAGTCTCCGCTCTCCGGCGTGACAGATAAAGTTTTTCGACGGCTGGTGCGTCGTCATGCGCCAGAATCGATGATGTATACCGAAATGGTGAGCGCGGCTGAGCTACATCATTTACGGTCGCTTCCTCAGCTGATGGATATCGACCCAGATGAGCGTCCTATCAGCATTCAACTGTTCGATCGTCGTCCTGATTTTTTAGCAGAAGCCGCTAAAAAGGCCGTCGACCAAGGAGCTGACACCGTCGATATCAACATGGGTTGCCCCGTCAACAAAATCACTAAAAATGGCGGCGGATCTTCTTTGCTCAAAGACCCAGACACCGCTGTCAAAATTGTTGAAGCGGTTTGTGCCGCTGTAGATGTGCCTGTCACAGTTAAGACTCGCATTGGCTGGTCGGATGAGGACATTAATGCTGTGGACTTCGCGCGCCGGATGGAAGCAGCTGGCGCGCAAATGCTAACGCTCCATGGCCGTACCCGCTCCCAAGGCTACAACGGCACCGCTCGCTGGGAATGGATTGCTCGGGTGAAGACTGCTTTGACTATTCCCGTGATTGCAAATGGCGATATCTTTTCAGTAGAGTCAGCCCTGCGATGTTTATTGCAAACCCAGGCCGATGGCATTATGTGCTCTAGAGGCACATTAGGTTATCCGTATTTGGTCGGTGAGATCGATCATTTCCTCAAAACAGGAGAGCTAAAGCTAGCACCTACAGCAGCAGAACGATTGCAATGCGCTAAAGAACATCTCACCATGCTTTGGGATTACAAGGGTTTGCGGGGTATTCGTCAGGCTCGTAAGCACATGGCTTGGTACGCCAAAGACTTTCCCGGCGCGGCAGAATTAAGAGATCAGCTATACCAGGTTGAATCGGTAGAGGCAGGCTGTGAGCTGCTAGAGAGAGCGATCTCCACTTTGGAGGGCTTTGCCATCACCCGACTGCAATAGACTGCTGAGTGCGCCACTTTATGAGCCACTTACTCAACAATTTAAGTAAACTGTAAGGGACGGTTTTACACCAAGGTTGCGCGTCCCGCAAGCGTGCTATAACCATTACACGATATTTTTTAGACCTATGACCTCCTATACCAGCTATAGTTCACCCCGCGCAGACATTGGTGAGTTGCGCCGTTTGAGGAGTTTGCTCCCTCCTGAACTACAGAGCTGGGTCACTGTGGAGCCCGCGACCGATGTTGCACCGCCATTGATTACTTGCGAAGAACTTGGTCGCGATCAGGTAGAGGTGCAAATTGACCTTACAAACTGGGAACAGCTCGCTATCGATCAGCGAAATCTACTGTTCTGGCATGAAGTGGCACGGGTACAAAGCGACACGATTCCTCGTGACGGCTGGGAGATGGCCGCGCTGGCGAGTGGCTTAGGGTTGGCGGTCGGTGAACTATGGGTACAGGACGGACTGCTCCTTCTTCTTGCACTGGGTCTTTGCGGTGTTTCTGGTTGGCGGCTCTACAAGCGAAATAACGGTCAAAAAACGCTGCAAGAAGCCATCAATGCTGACGAAAAGGCCATTTCTATCGCTACTCGGTTTGGCTACACGCTGCCGAATGCTTATAAGAGCCTGGGCAGTGCACTAAAGACTTTAATTGAGCAAACGCCCAAAAAGAAACAGCGCGATCGCTATATTCGTCGGCTAGAAGCGCTCAAGAAAAGTGCCAACCGAGCTAAGCAACAGGTTGCAGGCGAGCGCACCCCACGCCCTTCCTACTAAATGAGTAGGCTTCGACGGCTATTTTCTCAAGAAGGCCCCAGTCTATTAGGCTGGGGCCTTCTTTTTTTCTGGACTTCTTCTATTTCATTTTGAATGTGGAATCGATCTCTTAAATGAGAGCTGCTGTGATCGCTTCTACCAAATCCTGATTCTCTGGTTCAATGAACCGATAGCGCAGGCCGGATTCAGCTAAGGCTGACTGCTGCTGATCGCGCCTTATCGTCTCCGCTGCGCCAACTATCACCAAAGGCACACCCTCTCTTTGTCGATACGCCTCTATTTTGGCTACAGCCAGCTCGAAGGGCCCCGCCGAAAAGCTAGGGTTCAGCCGTCCGTCATATTCAAATTTACTCAGCATCAGCTGAAAAGACACCGTTTGACTAGGGTTAAAAGGTGTCGCACTCGGTACAGATTTAGCCCGGAACGTCGGTACTAGTTTCGCAAATGGAACTTTAACGTCAATCCACTCATCTGCAACCGTGTCAAAAATATAGACATAAGCTGGGCTGTCCCACGCTTGGCTGTTGCGCACAATAAATTTGTAGCGCTGACCATCGCCTTTTACCCGTAGCCACAGACCTGCCCACCCAGCAAAATTGAAAGCGGGCTCGAAGTTGCGAGTCCGTACTGAAGAAAATCCGCCTGAATTTCGGGTGGAGATTTGCCCTGCGAATACTGCGCTTTGCGGCTCAGCTAGCTGTTCTTGATCGGCTTCAAAACGACCGGTTTCAGAGCGACCGATTTCAGATTGAGCTCGTGCCTTTAAAAAGAAAGCTCCTTCGCTCACGCCTCCCATTACCACATCATCCAAGGCACCCCAAGCAGAGATATTGCTGCTGGTCTGCGTAAAATCAAAAGCGTTTTGCCTGACGATATCCGAATCTTTTCTCAGGACAGCCGATAACTCAACGATTAAGTTCGAGAAGTTGTGACTGTCACAAATCACAACAGTGTCGGCAACCGTAGCTGCTTCACACAACTTTGTTTCAGCGGCTTGTTCGTTTGTCGAGACATCGATTCCTACCCGTGGCCAGGTAGAGAGTGCAACAGTCTGCGAAACACGCTCTTGTAATAAATCAAACATTGCGGTCGGGAGGTCTCCCGCAACTATCACCTGTTTTTTCATAGAATTAAGCGCTTTCCCAGCCACTGTTGGGTTGTGCCCCAACCACTGTTGCAACCACCGAAAGCTACCGATAAAAGGAACTTCGCCAAAATAGTTCAGCGTTGTAACGAATTTTACGATGTCCCACTGAGCCGGCGCTTTCTCAGACATTGTTTATACCTAGTTGTGACTGTGTCTTATTAACGAAAATTGTTGTGATGCTACTTAAAAAAAATGGCGGTACTGAGTTTTTTTGAGTGGCATTGGGAATAAGTAGATAGACAGTGAAGTAACAATCATCACCTGATGATAAAGCCTAAGTAAAACAAATCGCACCCTCTCTTTAGATGTCTACAGCCCTCTCACAGTGGAGATTTTGTAGGAAAAAGACCCTCTAGACATAGGTTTTGCGACTCTAGCAGAAAACAAGCCCAACGAACCATCTCAGTAGGCCTACGGTGTATTTCCTGTTCAACTTCACACAATATTGACCGAATCTCTAAAGATTAGCTGAAGTGTGAGGATTATTTGGCGCTTGTTTTTGGCTACACAGTTAACCTGGGTTTAAATAGGACATTTAGCTAGCTTCCGCAACCTCTAAACGCCATCCGTGTTACCACGTATTTCATACCCAGATAACAACGTTCTTCCCTCGTTGCTGTTAAAAAATTATACGTTGCTGTGAAAAGCAGCACCCGTACCCTGAGCTATTCATATGCGTGTCCTCCTATACTCATACAATTACTACCCTGAGCCCATTGGGATTGCTCCTCTCATGACAGAGCTTGCAGAAGGCTTGGTTAAGCGAGGACACAAGGTAAGGGTTGTCACTGCTATGCCCAACTACCCCGAGCGAAAGATATATCCGGGGTACAGAGGTCAGCTTTATAAAAGTGAAGTGCGTAACGGCGTAGAGATTGAACGCTGCTTTGTGGCTATCCGTCCTCAACCTGGGCTCGTGGGCCGCGCTCTGCTTGATGGCAGCTTTGCGATCTTGAGCTTTTTTAAGGCTATCAGCGGTTGGCGTCCCGACATTATTCTCTCTACGAGTCCTTCTTTGCCTGCCTGTTTGCCTGTTGCGGCGACTAAGTTGTTCTACCGCTGCCCTACGGTCTTAAGCTTGCAAGACATTTTGCCAGAGGCCGCCATCCAGACAGGGCTCCTTAGCAATAGGCTGGCAATCAAAGTATTTGAGCATCTAGAAAAGTTCGCCTATGCCAGTGCGACTAAAATCAGCGTCATCACCCCTTCTTTTGCAAAGAACCTAGTGAGCAAAAGCGTTCCGAAACACAAGCTGGAATGTATCTCTAACTGGGTAGATGTCGGCTTTGTAAAGCCGCTACCAAAAGATGACAACGCTTTCCGCCGTGCTTATGGCTTAGAAGGGAAGTTCGTTGTTCTTTACTCAGGTAACATCGCTCGAACGCAGGGTGTGCGCACTATCATCCGTAGCGCCGACCAAATGAAAGACAACCCTGACATTCAGTTTGTCATTGTGGGAGAAAAGCGACAGCTTGCAGAACTCGAAGGCTTACGAGTAGAGCTAGATGCGCATAATATTCATCTGCTGCCTTTTGTGTCGAGAGAAGAGCTGCCAACCATGCTAGCTGCCGCTGATGTATCACTCATTATGCAAAAGCGCAATGTTGTTGGCTTTAACATGCCTTCTAAGACGCAGGTGATTATGGCCAGCGGCCGACCGATTGTTGCTTCGGTTCCACTGCATGGTGCTGCGGCTGAGGCTGTGATGCATAGCGATAGTGGCCTAGTGGTAGAGCCGGAGAGCCCTACTGATTTGACGAAGGCGATTCAGACGCTGTACGACGATCCCGAACGGGCCAAGCTGCTAGGGCAAAAGGGGCGACAGTATGCCATTGAAAACTATTCCTTTCATCAGGCCCTCAATGCTTACGAGTCGCTGCTTAAAAGTCTCGTTAAGGAAAAGAGAAGCCTTGGGCGAATGCATCATCAATCCAATGAGCGGATGCCTCAACCCGGCATGGTAGCCCTAGCGCAAGACCTCACTGGTAGCCCAGATATGGAGAAGATTCACTAGGTTAGGAGCTGATCTTACAATCTGATAATTCACGAGAATCATAGTGCGGACATTGCAAAACAGTGTCCGCACTGTGGTTTTTTATTATGACGGTTTAAAGGCGTTGCTCTTGAGTGTGATGACTTTTTGGTGCGATCGCTTTTTATGGTGCGCTGGATTCAGGCGCGTTCTCTGTCGTAGGCTTATTTTCTATCGTGGGCTTGTTTTCTGTAGTGGGCTTTGGCGTGCTGGCCGGTTCGCCTTGGAGCTGCTGTAGTAGCTGACCCAAACGCTGCTGCGACTGACCGTAGGCTGCCCAATCTCCACTTTGGAGCGCTTTTTCACCCTCTTCGTAGGCGGCGATCGCTGCTTCTACAAGGCTGCGGGTGCCGGTAATATCTGTTGTTTGGCTAGGAGCTGTTGTTTGGCCAGGTGAAGATGTTGTTGGGGAAGGTCCAGATGCGGCAGACGTGGTTTCCCCAAATATGACATCAAGGGCTTCGTCTAAGGTATTGCGCATAATAACTGTGTCTTTAAACGCAACGATGACTCGTTTTAGCTCTGGGAAAGCGCCGGTGTCGGCTTCCAGGTACACTGGCTCGAAGTAAAGCAACGATTGATCTACCGGAATAACGAGTAGGTTACCTCGAATAACGCTTGATCCCTGCTGATTCCAAAGGGTGAGCTGTCCAGAAATGTCGGTATCTTGATCGATTCGCGCTTCTATTTGCTGTGGCCCGTATACCAGCACCTGCTTAGGAAATTCGTACAGTACTAGCTGACCGTACTGGTCTCCATCGCAGCGAGCGGCCATCCAGGCAACCATGTTGTCTTTGCGGGCGGGGGTGAAGGGTAGGATTTGCAAAAACTCCTCGCTATCTGCGTTGGGTAGGCGCATGATCACGTAGTAGGGCTGCATTTGTTCGGGCTGGTCGTTTTCTCCGATTTGCTGCGGTAGCTGCCACAGGTCTTCCTGATTGTAGAAAACGTCGATATCGTCCATATGATAGGCACGGTACATTTGCGCTTGGATCTGGAAGAGATTTAGCGGGTAGCGAAAGTGTGCCTTCAGCTCTTCTGAGGCCTCTTCGAACGGGGTAAAGAGTGCTGGAAAGATTTTTTGATAGGTGGTTAAGACGGGATCGTTTGCACCGACTGCGTATACGACTGGTGTGCCATCGTAGGCATCGATGACGACTTTGGCCGCATCGCGGATGTAGTTGGCACTGGTTTGGGCAATGTCGATGAGCTGTGGATCGTTGGCTAGCAGCGCGTCGGCGTTACGTGAGAGCGCTAATGGCTCGGAGTATGGGTAGCGATCGCTCGTTGTATAGCCATCGACAATCCACTTAAATCGTCCGTTGATGACGGCCAAGTAGGGATCGCTGTCGAGCTGCAAAAAAGGAACAATCTGCTGGGCTCGGCGAATAATATTGCGGTGGTAGTGAACCTTGGATTCGGCGGTGAAATAGTTGGAAATGAGCGGTTTAAAAGTGCCTAGCTCGAAGGCATAAATTGACCGCCGGAAAAAAGAGCCGATGCTGACTCCGCCGGGGCCATCGTAGCGGTTGTTGGCGTTGCCGTCGTTTGAGGGGTAGTCAAACTCATCGGTGCTCATACCAGTGTAAATATGATGATCGGTCTCTTCGCCGTAGTAAAGCCTAGCCTGGTCAATATTGATATCAACTGTGGATTCGGGTGGGATGTTTTTGACGAAGAAGTTGGGGAGGCCCTCTGGCGAGACCTGATTGACTGGGCTCATGGCTACGCCGAAGCCATGGGTGTATTTGAGTCGCTGGTTGACCCAGTTTTTGGCCTGTACATCAAAGCTGTCGTAGTCGAACTCGCGGGCGGCGAGCATCACCTGCCGGTAGTCGTCATCGAAGGTGTAGCGGTCGATATCGACATCGTGAAAGCGGTAGTAGGTGCGTAGACTTTGCAGGGCTTGGTAGGTTTTGAGTAGGGTTTGGTAATCCCACAGGCGAATGTTATCGAGGGTGCTGCTGTTTGCTTGCAGCGCAGCGGTTTCGAGTGTGTTTTCAACGGAAAACTCTTCTCTCTGTACGGTGTCGAGGCCGTAGGCTTGCCGCGTAAAGTTGAGATTGTGCGCGATGAAGGGGGTTTCTTTTTGCAGTTCGTTGGGCTCTACGATGAGAGTTTGCTGGGCCCACGGATAGACGCCACCTACGAGGATAAGTACCGCCGCGTACAGACCAAGGCTAGTGAGCGGCAGCGAAAACCCCGCTCGCCAGAGTGACACCATAAATAGAACGGCAACGACCAGCGTAATGACGCCCATGAGGTTGTAGGCCGATAGCCGAGCGTTGATGTCGGTATAGCCCGCGCCAAACACTACGCCGCTGGCAGAGTAGAGCAAGTCGTAGCGGGCGAGCCAGTAGCCCAAGGCAGAAATGAGCGCGATCGCACTCAACAGCACACATAAATGTGTCTTCACCGCGCCAGTCAGCAGATACTTCCACCCACGCCCTATCCGAATCTCGCCCCGCAGCGCATATACTGCCAGCACTGCTATCAGCGCCCAAATTGAAAGTTCCAGTGCCTGCTGTTGTAGCCCCTGGTATACCGGCATCCGAAAGATGTAAAATCCCACGTCCTGCTGATAAATGGGGTCAGTGACTCCGAACGCAGTCGGGTTCAAAAACTTCAGCAGCGTTTCCCACGCCCCAGCTCCGCGCTGTGCTGCGCCTACGGCTAGGAGAACAATCAGAGCGATGCCGCCGTAAATGGTGAGCCCTGGAATCAAGGGGGCCCAGTCGCTGTTTTTGGGTGCGTAAAAAGGGCGATCGCGCGTTAGCCAAAGTGCCAGCCAATAGTTGCCCCACAGCACCGCAACATAGGCCCCGAATGACAGCACCGCGCAGAGGACACTCCACCCCAACTGAAGCTTAAAAACCGAGGGAAATCCTACCGTGTCAAACCACCAGTACTCTGTCAACCAATGCACCAATGTACTGGTACAAGCGATGAGTAATAGGCCCACGCCGACCAGCCACCATATCCACTTACTAGGCGGCTTGATAGATGGAGAAGGAACTGGACGATTTGAGCGAGAAGAAGTCACAGGGGCAAATAAATGAAAGGATGATCTCAATAGGGCATGATGCAATCAATAACGTGCACGCTCAATATGCATTGACGGCATGTACTAACAGCGACAAGCCCTATTGAGATCATGAAGCGTGAAACCACGCAAAGACCAAAATCGCCCCAAATGTTAACCAAATTTTCTGCAACGGTTTAACCACTTCCATGTTTACACCCACTACCCTGATGCCCACTCGTACGCTGAGCGTAGATAGTCTCACGGTTCATATCTATTCTTCTGCTGAGGCGGTTGCCTTCGCCGCTAGTTGCCAAGCTGCTGAAATTTTGAGCCGAGCTATGGCTAGTCGGGGGGTGGCCAGGGCTGTTTTTGCGACGGGGCGATCGCAAAAGCAATGTCTTCAATACCTCACAGATCCTGAAAAGACAGCGCTGGACTGGCAACGTGTCGAAGGGTTTCACTTAGATGAATATTTGGGCATTGCTGCCGACCATCCGGCGAGCTTTCGGCAATACTTAAGTCAGCATCTGACTAGCCGAGCCCGGCTCAAGTGCTTTCATGAAATTCAAGGAGATGGGCTACTGCCGGTAGAGATCTGTGAGCAGTACGAAAGTAAGCTGCGCGCGCAGCCATTAGATCTTTGTTTTTTGGGTGTTGGCAATAACGGGCATCTTGCTTTTAATGATCCCGCTGTTGCTAACTTTACAGATGCTCAGTGGGTAAAGTTGGTTCGGCTAGACGAAACCAATCGGCAGCAGCAGGCTAGTTCTACTGCTTTTTCTCATCTCGAAGCAGTGCCGCAGTATGCCTTTACGCTTACGCTCAGTGCGATTCGCAGTGTGAAGAATAATCTTTGCTTGGCTTTTGGTGAGGGTAAGGCAGAAGTGGTGCGATCGCTTATAACTGGCCCTATTGCATCCACCTGCCCAGCGTCTATCTTGAGAAAAATCCCGCAGTCTGTATTGATGCTGGACACAGCAGCGGCTAGCCTTCTTCAGGGCGAATGACTTTCCACTGTGGGTGAGAAGGCCCCTGCTCATGAATCTTGTTCAAGCTGCTGAGCAATCGAGCGTACTCTCCTTCAGAAATACCCCATAGGATTTGACGACTCTCACTAAGCAGCAATGCTAGCGTTAGCCCAAAACATAATCCCAGCCCCATTGCAGCTGGGCGATGGTAAACCAGCATATAGCGCACCGCTGTCCAGGTGAAATACTGACGCAGTTCCTGCAGATCTGAACGGACCCACCATAGGCTGAGCAGTCCCACGGTGAGCCATAGACCTAGGCACACCCACCACCAAGTACGCATCATTGCCTGTCTAAGTGCTTCTATTTCTTGAGCTTCCTCAGCCGTAGTATGTGTCTTAGTATTTTGGGCTCGCGAATCTTTTGTCAACGGATACAGCGTCCTTTCAATCAGTTGAGTTAAAAGAGGCGCTACGAAGCGCTGGGAACAGAGTCTACTGGTTCGCCCATGTTTCCGTCATCCTCAAATTCGTCGTCTCCAAAGTTGTCACCTTCGGAGCGACTGCGCCACCAGGCCAAAAGCGTGCTGGCGATGAAGATACTGGAATAGGCTCCGGCCAAAAAGCCAGTGATTAATGCTAGTGCGAAAAACTTAAGCGTGCCACCGCCGAATATCACAATGCTTAGCAGCGTTAGCACCGTTGTCAGCGTTGTATTGATAGAACGGCCCAGTGTGTCGTTGACCGCTTCGTCCACAATGTCGTTAATGGGTCGATTCGACGAGCGCGCCAGGGTTTCACGAATGCGATCGTAAATCACCACCGTGTCGTTGACCGAAAAACCCACAATCGTAAGCAGCGCCACAATAAATAAGCTGTCGGCTTCGTACCCAGTCACCAGGCTCAAAATAGAAAACAGACCCAGGGTAATGAGCAAATCGTGCAGCAGTGCCACAATCGCCAAAACAGCATAGTCAAACTTGAAGCGGAGACTGAGATAAGCCGCAATGAGTGCAAAGGCAACTAGCAAAGACATCAGACCGGATGTCAGCAGCTGTTTACCCAGCACAGGCCCTACCGTGTCATTTTTTGTTGCATTCGGGTCGATGGTGCCAATGGATTCACCTAGCGCCAACTGTAGAGCGTCGCGCTGGTCGACATCCAGATTGCGCGTACGCACCACCACCGTTTGCTTTTCTTCCCCGAGTAGCTGAATGCTGCTGCCGGGAAGCTCTTGTGCATTCAGCACTTGGCGAACATCGGTGATATCAATCGGCTCTGCGCAGTTTGCCGTATCACTACAGTCGCGAGTGAGCTGTAGGCGCGTTCCCCCGATAAAGTCGAGGCTAGGCTTTACCGGCGCACCGTATTGCTGCCAAGAAAAAGCCATCGACCCGATGCCGACCAAGATGATAAGCCCGGATATGCACCACCAGAGGACTTTTTGCTTAATGACGTTGATTTTCATAGGTTAATAAAAGCGGAGGTGTGCACGCAAAGAAATCAGCAAAAAGAACGGGTGAAAGCCTGTCTGGATTTGTTGGTTAGCCAACAGCTTACTGGCCTGGCTGTGGGGTTGACGTTGCGCCTCTACTGGTGGGCACTGACTCAACGCCAGGGCAAAACAGATTGGGCTTGCGGAACTGCGGGAAGCCAATGGCGAAGAACAGCAGCGTACGGGTACAGCTCACCGCTGTGAACATGCTAATGACTACGCCGATTGCGAGCGTTAGTGCAAAGCCGCGAACTAGCCCAGTTCCGAGGAAAAACAGCGCACCACAGGCGAAGAGCGTCGTGACGTTACTGTCTAGAATGCTGGAGAACGCCCGGTAAAATCCTGATTCTACCGACCGGTAGAGCGTTTTACCTGAGCGCAGTTCTTCTCGGGTACGCTCAAAGATCAGTACGTTGGCATCGACGGCCATACCAATACTGAGAATGAATCCAGCAATACCGGGGAGCGTTAGCGTTACGCCGAGTAAGTTGTATGCGGCCCAAGTGAGTATGGCGTATACAACTAACGCAATATCTGCCAGGACGCCGGGCAATCGGTAGTAGACCGCCATAAACACTAAGACAAGCGCTAGGCCAAAGAGCGCAGCGTATAAGCTGCGTTCTACGCTGTCTCGCCCGAGAGTGGCACCCACCGTTCGGTTTTCTACAATTTCAACCGGTAGCGGTAGCGAGCCCCCTCTCAGCTGAATTTCAAGATCGCGGGCTGTTTCTACATCGAAGCTTGAAATGCTCGCTTCACCACCCTCAATTCCATTCTCGGCGTATTCTACGGGTACGCCCGGTGAGCTAATGAGCTGATTATCTAGAAAAATGCCGATAGCGCGACCGGTGCCGGCGATGTCGCGGGTGAGGTTGGCGAATAGCTGTGAGCCTTCTGAATCGAAGCGGATATCGACTTGCCAAACGCCGGGGCCTGCATTGGGTCTGGGACCTGCGATCGCATCCCTCAATTTGTCACCCGTTAGCCCAGTGTCTGTAAACAAGTCCAAAACGTCTTGCTGGGTGATGGCGAGCGCTTCTTGATTGGCCTCTATTGCTGCGGTATTACCTGATTCGGCGAGTGTTAGCTGCTCAATTAACTGCTGCTGAGCAATGTTTCTAAGTGCGGTTAGCTCATTCTCACTGTCTGGCTTTTGTGCGCGGAATTCTAGCTGTGCGGTGCCGCCTAATACTCGCTCGGCTTTCTCTGGGTCGCTAATGCCGGGTAGCTGAATCGAGAGCTGATCTTGTCCTACGCTTTGGACCACGGCTTCCGAAACGCCTAGGCCATTGACCCGATTTTCAATCACTCGCTGCACGGCAGCCAGCTCTCGCTCGCCGATATTGGTGATTTCTTCGGTAGGGCTCACCTGCATCGTGAGCTGCGTTCCGCCGCGCAGATCCAATCCCAACTGCGTGGGAATCTGCAAAATCAGCACAATGGCGGCAATTACCAGGGCCAGCAGAGAGGCCAGTATTAAGCGTTGCTTACCCATAGAATCCAT
>JBHJIY010000026.1:0-11077 GCA_050042985.1 Phormidesmis sp.
CAAAACCCATGAAATTGCTGGGCGCATGTTCGAGTATGAAGACGACCTCGCTGAGGCCATTGTCGATGGCATGATTGACCGCAGCATACGGGGAGAGTATGAATTAGACCGTCTTATACTTAATTGCTCTTAGCTACTTAAAAAGTGCGGCTTATCATGAGATTGCTCCCCATTTGGTGATGATGGCGTTTTTGCACCGGGTGGTTAACGGTGATGGAACGTTGGAGAGAGAGTATGCGATTGGCACGGACCGGATGGATTTGTGTTTGCGCTACGGGTCGGTGACGCTGGGAATTGAACTAAAAGTGTGGCGACAAGGGCGGCCAGATCCATTGAATGCTGGGCTAGCACAGTTGGATAAGTACCTGGCAGGATTGAGTTTGGAAACTGGCTGGCTGGTGATTTTTGACCGGCGAGAAGGATTACCACCTATTGGGGCGCGTACTACAACAGCAACTGACAGTACAGCTAATGGACGACAGATTACGGTGATTAGGGGATAATGTGGCAGTGGTTCGGAAAGATAACAGAGCTGCGTAATGTCATGCTAGAGCTTGCCTACTACTGAGTAGAACAGAATATTAGGAATACTGGCAGGTCAATTAGGCAGCTCCCAACTTTCGCCACGGCTGGAAACCGTTCGTAAGCCCGTACAAGGCGGGCGAGAGGGCCGGATAGTGGCGACGAAGGACGGTTAAGAAGCTATTATTATCTATCCACTCTAGCCCAAACGGCGTATAGATTTCAGCGCGATAGTCTTCGGTAAAGAAGCGATCGCTCTTTAGCCGCCGAGACGCCATTAATATAAATACCCTAAACGCTGTATCGCTAAAGCCAAACCCTTCAGGCAGCTCTTCAGCAAATAGCCCCACCATCAGATCAACACTGTCGATATCGTTGTTGTAAACTTTGCGCAGTTCCTTAGCTCTTTGTGGATTATTGGTCAGTTCTTCAAAGGAAGAGACTCGCCCCCGCCCGACAATCTCTCGGAAACGATTGTAGCGAGGCACCCCGCGTTCGCGATCGCGCAAAATATCCACCGCAGCTAAGTCAAAAGCATCTGTTTCACCGTCTTTCACCAGTGCGCGGAGAAAATTGGGATAGTTATGTAGCGTTACCGCACCAGGATGCTGTATGCCAAACGAATACAGCGAGTCTTCTATGGGCATAGATTGCAGCGCTGAGCGAGCGCGTTTGCCAAATACATCTGGAAACTGCTTGGTCGTAAGATGTTCACCGCTGCGGTGAGCATAAAAGTCAATTTCATCGGGAATAAGCGGGTGCATTCTATACACCGAAACAAACTCTTCAGTGAGGTAGTAAGGCTCTCCGTGATGATCGGTTCTAGACCCTACAATACCGCTCAACAGCTCGTCTTCGCCGATGTTGCCCGTTAGCTTTTTAACGTCTTTGCCCAGCAGGCCCCACCAGTTCGCGTTCATTGCAATTTGGGTTGCCGGATTGGGCAAAATCGCAGGCGTCCACTCTACGGTGTGGATTTTTGCCAGTAGAGCCGCGTTGATGAGTCTGGCTTTGTCGAATAGCTGAGAGTCGTCCCAGTCTGGATAGCGCTGCTGCAAGCGATCGCAAATCACATTGTGTTCTTTCACAAACAGAGTATGCAGCATGCTCAGCCCAGTCCACCAGCCACCAGCAGAGCCCGGAAACCCAACTAAATCTATTCCCTTTTCATCCAATGGCAGAAACCCATCCTCGCCGATGAGCATTTTCCCTTCATCGTGAGTTCGCAGTTTCTCAAGCGTGGTCTCATCACTGCCATAGAGCTGCGAAGCATCCCACCAGTGAGTCACATCGTTGATAAACGTAGCCGGGCGAGTATTATCGTCAATGCGCGTAGGGTCGGCAATCGTTTTTTCTACTGTTAGGGGCTGATTGTCGGCTTCCTCTGGGTAGTTTTGAACGGGTGGAAGAGAGAAAGCATTCCCTTTTTGGTTGTCACCATGACTAAACCAATCATGGGTTTGAAACTGAATCCATGAGGCTGCATGAAGGTTGAGAATGGTCGCAGGGATAAAGGCATCGCGCTTGAGTAGTACGCTGCTGACCAGTCGGGGGTTAGGTTCGAGTAAGTTTTGCTCATCGACGTTGGCTTCTGCCAGCGGACTATTGCGGCCAAATCGGGTGCCGGCCATGCCCATCGCTGGCTGATCCAAGTCGTTGAAGCTGCCGTCTGCCGTGCGAGCAACTAAGTGCCGACCATCGGGGCTTGGCTGAGGTTTCGGTAGCTGATCATTTTCTAGTAGCTGAGATGTGTCGCGTAGGTTGTTCTCTCTTAGCTGGCTGCGAAACTGAACTAGTTGGAGTAAAGCCAGCGGTGTGGGTAGCTTGTGCCAGGGAATTTTAAACATGGTTGCTTTTCTATTTTGGGTTGTTTTCTTTTAAGTCATCTGCCTTTAAGTCACTTTGCCTTTAGGTCATTTGCCTTCAATGCAGTTTGTAGGTCTTTCATAAAGTCTAAAAAGAAGTCTTTGAATACACAGGCGCGTTCAGCATCTCCGGTACCAAATGTGAATCCAATATCTTGGGTTTCAGCCGCAGCTTCGGCAATCTTCATAATGATGATTGTTTCTTTGGGCTTGATAGGCGAATCGAGCAGTCCATCAAAGGTTGAAGATCTTACGGCGATTCTGGGCACTTGGGCAGTCGGTGCGTGCTCTGTAAATATCTCTTCGACCGGTCTGTGTAGGTTTTTCTGTAGTATTCTTAGCGAGCCTGCGGTTGCCTGTACCACTTCACCAATATTGTGGCCAACATCCAAAATATGAACGTCTTTTGGCAGAGCATGTTCACAGTAGTTCATAATCTTAGCCTGAGACTGCACGCCCTGTTCGTACTTAGGGGGTACGATAGCTTCGGTAAACTCTTGCACTGTATACTTCGCAGTTTCAGTAATCTCGTGTGGAATCGATTCCTGAAAGAATCTCTTATTCACGATCTGAACCATCTCGTGAGCGAGTACGTCGTCTGTTGCATGGGTTGTCAGCAGCTGAGCAATTCTTTGCACGTCGGCTTGGCTATAGCCCTCAGCTGATTTTTCTTCTAGATAGGCTCTTCTTGCTGGGTAAGTGGGCTCGAAGGTGGGCTCAAAGGGGCAAAACCAAAGGTCGCGATGTGGTCGTGAAACTTGGTCGAGCGAAAATAGAACTGAACCCACCAAGGCAGCTCTTTTGTCGGGTAGGCATGCAGTCTATCAACATCACCAGAGGTTTCAATTTGTCTAATTTGCTCAGGATCTGAGACGGTGACAATATCCAGCAGAAAAGGAATTTTGATTCTAGAGGGCTTTTGCTCGGCAATAGTAGGGTTCACCATGTGGCTATCTCAGTATCTTTCTCAGCGTCTTTTTCACAGTCTTTTTCACAGTGCGACGTGTAGCTTTTATCCTCCGCTAGCCGTTATCGTTCGTTGATTGCGGTTTATGTTAGGAATAACAAACATTAGCGAGTTTTCTTGGAATTTGCAATTGTGCCTATTCTGTTGGCATCGCTTCTATTGTCATGGCGCTTCCACCGCCTCTACGGCTAGGTTCTGCTGTGGCTGTAATTTGACCTGTTGGGCTGATCAAAATGCCTGTAGCGGCTCCAATTTCATCGATTGGACTTAGCTGATGTCCATAGGCTAGGAGCGCTTCACCTTGTGCAGTTTTTTCAAAGCCCCGATCTACTTGAGAGACTCCGTTGTTGCGCTGAGATAGCCTAGGCGCGGCGATCGCATCTCCAAGCTCCATGCCAAAGTCAACTATATTCACCGCAATATTTAGCCCGGTGGTGATGATAGTAGACCCCCCTGGAGAGCCAAAAGCAAGCAAGCTACCATCAGGTGCGATCGCAATCGTAGGTGCGATACTGCTGCGAGGTCGCTTCCCTGGCTCAGGCACATTAGGATGGGGCGCTTCTACGTCAAAATCTGTTAGCTCGTTGTTCAAAATAAATCCGTAGCCCGGTACAACAATGCCACTGCCGCCGGTAGATTCTATGGTGAGCGTGTAGCAGACTATCATGCCGTTTGCGTCTACAACTGTTAAGTGAGTGGTGGAGAGTCCTTCACCATCTGTTGAAGAAATAGATACTGGCATGGTCGTTAGACTAGGACTAGTGTCTTGCTGATGAGTCAAAGGATTGCCTGCGCTCACCCGATAGTCAGCTTCATTTTCTGGTGCTCCAGCAGGTATCTTCGCACGGCGCTCGCTTGCATAGTCCTTGCTCAGTAATCCTGGCAGCGGCACGTCCACATACTCAGGATCGCCGATATATGCGCTGCGGTCGGCAAAAGCTAAGCGCTCAGCTTCGATCAGTAAGTGCAGCGCTTCTGCTCGGTTTAGCTTGCCTAGCTCGTAACCTTCTAATAGGTTTAATGTTTGAGCGATGGCGGTGCCGCCGCTGCTGGGTAAGCCCATGCCATAAAAGCGATAGTCGCGGTAGGTGCTTTCTATCGCTGGGCGAATGCGAATCTCGTAGCGGTCCAAGTCCGCTAAGGTCATTTGACCGGGCAATACTTTGAATGCAGGATCGGCAACAGTAGGCGGGTTCTGAACAGTTTGTGCGATCGCACTCGCAATCTCTCCTCGATAAAACGCGTTGATGCCTCTTTCTGCCAAAAGCCGATAGGTCTTCGCCAAATCAGGATTACTCAGCTGGCTGCCGACAGCGGGTGGTTGCCCATTGGGAAGATAGATCGATTGGGTGCTAGTAAAAGCTGAGAATCTCGCCCGATTGTTCTCTATTTGGCTGGCAAAGGTTTCGTCTACAGTGAATCCAGCTTCGGCTATTGCGATCGCAGGTTGTAACAGTTCTGCCAGTGGTTTTGTGCCATATCGTTCAGTCGCCGTCATCCAGTTCAAAGGCGTTCCTGGAACGCCCACTGCCAAGCCGCTGCTCATTCGATTAGGGAAAAAGGTTAAAGGCTCACCGGTTGGGCTATCTGGATCTGTAAAAAGATCGGGGCCGACCGCAGCAGGGGCTGCCTCACGCCCATCCAAAGTCACCACGCTTGCCTGTTCTGACGCCTGGCTTGGCCGATATATCATCATAAAGCCGCCGCCACCGATACCCGCAGAAAACGGCTCGGTGACACCCAGCGCTGCTGCTGTTGCCACCGCTGCATCTACCGCATTACCGCCGCCTCGCAGCACATCGATTCCAATTTGGGTGGCGATCGCATCTACACTTGCCACCGCGCCCCCTGTGCCTGTGGCGATATACGCAGTCGAAGACTGAGCCTGTGAGCGATGAATCCTTGGCCACCAAAGAACAGTGGTCACCACAAAACAGAAACAGAAGCAAAATGTTGTTAGTCTACGCATCATAAAACTCCTTCACATTTTTCTCCATATTTTCTTCAAGCGCAAAATCTCCTCACGCCACGTTGATTTGTATCTCCTAAATTTATCTAGAGTTAGGCCTTTGGACTCCGCCAACTCACTTTCAGGTTGAGCCAAAAATTCCAGAAGGTAACAATTGCGATCGCACTCACCTTAGCAAAATACTCATCCGCATTCTCTGTCCATCCAGCGGTGACGACATTCCCAACGGTCGACGGCAGCTGACCGACAGCAGGAATCAATAGTACTACTGTCAGAATCGCATTTTGTAGTACTGCGCCTACAAGGCAAACCACATTGAACTTGGCAAATCGCTGGAGCCGAGCCTTCCACCCTATTTGCGCTTGAGCAACATCCGCAAACGTCCAAGCATCGTTCCAGAGAAAGTTGTTAATAATAGCCGCTTCAATGGCAAGATTGTTGCTGAGATACAGCGGTAGCCCAACGCGTTCACGCAGTAAAAACAACACAATAATGTCTACAAACAAACCGCTAAATCCGACAACGCCGAACCGGAGGAATCGACCAATTGGCAGCTGTTTTAATTTCTCAACTAGCCCAGGTTGATCCTTCAAGAAGCAATCTCCACTTTATAGACGGGGTACTTGCCGTAGTCATCCAAAAACGTCATGTTCAGCCGTTTCCCATCTGCAAGCACCCACTCACTTGCATCCGTATTGGGGACGGTGCATTCTCTGTGCGGATAGCACACATACAAGAATTCACTTTCGTTCTGTTCTGCTAGCGCGGTAGCTAGTTGTTTTACCTGGTCTGTGGTTTCTCCTCGGAAGAAGGTTTTGTTCGGCAGTGCGCTCCAGAGCTGCTGAGCAACAAACTCGTGGGACATGGCAATCCATGGAAGGGGCTCTTGCTGTAGGCCTTTAATTGCCGGCGCAATCGGTTCGTAGTTCGCCATGAGCGAAGTGTTCGAGCCGTCTTTGTAGATATTGAAGGCTCCGTTGATGGTGTTGAGATTGATGCCGATGACGAGTGCAATCGTAGCTCCCAATATCAGCAGCTTACGCCCCCAGCTACGGAAGACATTTTCCCTGAGCAGCTCGGCTAATACTAACGACAGCAGCGGCATTAATATTAGGTAGAACCGAGGGCCCCACTGTTTGCCGCCTGCGCCTGGTGGCACGATGAGGGGGACGCCGAGGGCAAAGAGGAGGCTGAGTGCGATCGCAAATCTACCCGGCGTTAGGTTACTCGCCACCGTTTTCCGCATTCCTAGCTTTTCAAAGTAAGTTCCCTTCTCACCCTGTAGCTGATTTCTTTTTAGGAGATTGGCTTTCACTGTTGGTTTTTGCAATGCGGGGCTAAAGAGTGCCGCTAAGCCAACCACCCAAACCATCGGGAAATACTGCTGTAGCAGCTGCCATAGCTGCGAGTAGCTTTCTTTCGCCTGATTGAGCTGTGTAGCAGGGCTCGACTCCTCCACAATTTGAATGGCGTGGATGCCGAGTGGATGGCCGTATATTGCGTAGTTAAGCGCGAAGAAAATACCGACTGTACAGCCCATTGCGCCGACTAAGATGCAGGCTTTTGTGAGGGTAAATGCCGTTGCCAGTCGCCACTTTGGCAACACCCAGCCGATGAAGGCAAGCAAGCTTACAGCCGCGACTAAGCACAAGAACTCAGGGCGAAACCATACTGACAGGCCAATGAGAATACCGCTGCTGAGTGCCTGCGCCCGAGAGAGTGATATTTTTCCTTTGGAAATCACCTTGCGTTTTGGAAATATCAATCCGCTGCCCCCCCAAAAGGCCAGTGCCACCGCTAATGTGTGCTCCCAGTACATGCCACCGTACAGGCTCAGCGGCGATGCAAAAATCAATGTAATCAAGCCAAAACACAGTGAAGTCATGCCCCAGCTAGCGCGTCTTCCTATTTGCCAAAATCTTATCCAGGTGAGCCAAAGAGCCGCTAAAGGAATGACATAGAGGCCGCGATCGCCCAGCAGCGCGTAAAAAGGTGCACTCACCAGTGGAAACGTAAAGGGAAACGTAATGAAGCGCTGCGCTCCCACCTCATACACAAAAGGAGGCGAAAAAGGGTAGAGCCCATCTTGCCAAGCGCTCTTTACCCAGTCGGCAGTCGGTAAGTTCAGCGATACGTCTAGCGGGAGGCTAGCTGTTTGCAGCTGCTGCGCTAAATTTTGGGTGACTAGCGCTTTGAGTCCACCATCGCCGCTAAAGAGTACGCCGTTTTGGCTCAGCGATAGCATCCATAGGGTAAGCGCAATACCTACTGCAAAAATTACCAACGGTAAAAGTGACCAGGGTAATCGAGCGGGCGACGGAGGTCGTTTGGCAGTCATAGCTGTCGGCAGAAAGGACGATTTGGGTTTCCGTCGAATTCTACAGCCATAGCGCCCAATCGTCAGCAACTTCGCGATTGGGCTGATGCTAGGGAGCGGCGCTACCATCGGGCGACTTTCGCTATGACAACTCTTGAGGACAACCCTCTATGACGATATGGCTACCGAGTGGGTATATTTTGCAGGCGTTGTCCCTACGTGGCGTTTGAAGTGTTTGCCAAAGTGGTTTTGGTCGTAGAATCCAGTTGCGATCGCAGTTTCTGCAACCCGCTCGCCTTGAGCCAGCAGTTTCCGGGCCTGTGCTATCCGCAGCTGGATTTGGTAAGTGCTAGCAGAGACCCCAATCTCTTGGCGAAAAACGCGGCAAAAGTGAAATCGGCTGAGGCCTGCAATGTCAGCGAGTTCTTCCAAGGAAATATTGTTGTAGTAATGAGCGTGGAGATAATCGCGAGCTAGAGAAATGCTGTTCGGAGGGGCTTTGAATGTTTTGATAGGGCGAGAGTCTTCTGCATATCTTCTAATCAAACAAGCCAGAAATTGCCACAGTGCTATGTCTTGTTCTAGCTGTGAACACTTGTGTTCTAGAGATGTAGCGAGTTCTAAGTAGAGGCGATTTAGTAGGGTGTCTGCGGGTAAAACTGTTGAGAAGAAAGGTTCACTATTTACTTTGTCTGAGACTTCAGAGAAGACGGTTTTTAGCCACTTGGGGTGAATATGCGCCATTGCAATGCGAAGGATACCTTACATACAATGTATCCTTTGACGACGTTTTAGAAGATAACTATGGACTATTACACGCTTGGCACTACTGGACTTAGAGTTAGCCGACTAGCGCTGGGGACAATGACGTTCGGCGAAGATTGGGGCTGGGGTGCAAAAGAAGACACGGCTCGCCAGATTTTTGATACTTACGTTGAGGCGGGCGGTAATTTTATCGATACGGCTGATATGTATACGAACGGCAACAGCGAGAAGATGCTGGGACAGTTTGTAAAAGATGGTGGGAACCGCGATCGCGTCGTCATCGCAACCAAGTTTAGCTACAACGCGGAGCCGGGAAATCCCAACGCGGGCGGCAACGGTCGTAAAAATATTATGCGAGCGTTCGAAGGCTCTCTCAATCGTCTTGGGACGGACTATATCGATCTCTATATTCTACATACTTGGGATAGCGTCACGCCCGCTGAAGAAGTGATGCGCACAATGGACGACTTGGTTACTTCTGGCAAAGTACGTCATGTTGCTCTTTCCGATACGCCTGCTTGGTATGTAGCACAAGCTCAAACGTTGGCAAAAGAGAGACATTTAGAGCCCATCAGTACCGTTCAGCTAGAGTATTCACTCGTTGAGCGCAATATTGAATTCGAGTTTGTGCCGATGGCGAAGGCGCTAGGTACCGGTGTTATGGTGTGGTCGCCGCTCGCGAGCGGGCTGCTGTCAGGTAAGTACAAACCTTCTGAATCAGGCGCTGAAGGAGAGGGTCGGCTCGCTACGCTAGCAGGCGGTGATAATCCTGCTTTCAACAAATTCACAGCGAAGAACTGGAAAGTCGTCGCAGAATTAGAGAAAGTTGCTAAAGAACTCAATCGCTCAATGGCGCAAGTTGCTGTGAACTGGGTCGTCAATCGTCCGGGCGTTGCTAGCGTTCTTATTGGGGCGACGAAGCTGCATCAGCTAGAAGACAACTTGGGTGCTTTGGATTTTACGCTGCCTGCCGAGCTTCAAGAACGGTTAGACGATGTGAGCAAGCCAGAAACACAATTCCCCTACACGTTCTTTGAACCAAGCTTGCAGGGAATGATCCACGGCGGTGCGTCGATAGGGGATAAGCCAACAGGCTATCAACGGCCTACATTTATCCCTGGCGAAAATGCTGAGAAACCGTAAAAACGGTGACCATCATACTGATTTAATGCCGAAAATTGTAGGGGCGTTAGCATTGCGATGCCCTACTCCAATCGACGCCCTATCCTAATCGGTAGCCAAAGCCACGCACAGTTTTTAAGTACTTGGGCTGGCTAGGATTCTCTTCTAGCTTTTCGCGCAGCCAGCGAATGTGGACGTCTACTGTTTTGTTATCGCCCATGAAGTCGTAGCCCCACACCTGGTCAATAATCTGATTGCGAGACCAAACGCGCTTGGGTTGACTGAGTAATAGCTCTAGAATTTTGAATTCTTTAGGTGATAGATTGACTTCGGTATCGGCCAAAAAGACGCGGCATTCATCTGTATGTAGTGCAATGTCAGCAAACCGTAAAACGGATTTTTCGTCGGGCTTGCTTTGCGACTGGTATCGGCGTAGTAAGGCTCTGCAGCGAGCGATGAGTTCGCGCATACCGAAGGGCTTGGTGAGGTAGTCGTCTGCGCCGACTTCTAGGCCTAGCACTCTGTCTGTTTCGGTGCCTTTGGCACTCAGTATGAGGATGGGAACGTCGATGCCCTGGTGACGCACCAGGCGGCAAAGGTCCAGGCCATTCATTCCTGGAAGCATAAGGTCGAGGATAACAAGACTGATGTCTGCAGAAGCGCCTTGCTCTTTATCAGCGCTGCCTATCAGCATTTCCAATGCTTTTTGACCATTATCTGCAACGCAAACATCAAATCCTTCATCTGCTAGTGAGAGCGCAACGGTTTCTCGGATGAGCTCTTCATCTTCTACCAATAAAACTTTTCCTAGCCCGATGCGAACGTCTGTTTGAATTTGCGGCGATGTCAGCGCAACCATGCTCTTCAGCTCTATGTGTGTGCAGTCAGTGTATCCACGGAAATTCTAGCAGGAATGGCAAACCTTTCTATCCGTGGCTGCTTGCCTTTTAAGGTAAAGTTTATCTCGAAGTGTCGCCTACAATACAAAGCTGGGGTGAGGATAAATGCAAGCGTCCGGCCTTACATTAGAGATTTTCGCTAAAATGCGTCTTTAGAGAGGGTCCGATACTCCTCGTATCCCGATGATGACAGGCGCAGATGTATGGGATAAACGCACGCTATTCATGGGCCCTAGGTTTAGTCTGTAACCTCTATTTTATAGCTTTCATGAGAATGAAATAGCCCTGCTAGTCATACTATCAGGATTAGAACGTAAAATTTTTCTGGTAAAGGAAAAAATTACTTTAACAAATTAAAAACTTAGATTACAAGATTAATTCTCTCTCTTAGCTACTTAATTATAATTCTTCGTATATTCACATTGTAATTCACATATTGACCAGCAACAAAATCAATTGTGAATAGCCAATAGTTTAATTGGCTAACGGTTCTCATCAAAATAGATGCCAATCCAGGGCTATTTCATTCTTTCTTAAATGCGGTAAGGTTATTGGTTGTTTGATCTAGCAGTAGCAATGCCCTTGCCTATACAGTCATCCGCTTCGGCTATCGAAGCGTTACCTGCGCCTAAACCCATAGAAATTATCGCC
>JBHJIY010000027.1:0-9356 GCA_050042985.1 Phormidesmis sp.
TTAACCCAAACTTAATGACTCGATAACCTATCAACTTTGTTTCCTTAAACTTGACGCCGTACTTTACTCCTTGGCCGATTTTATTATCGGTCTTAGGAGTTTTCGAAATATGGTGACGAGCGTGAAAAAAATAGCTACAAAATTCAAAGTATTAGGTGCTACCGCAGTAGCCGCGACTGTTGCAGTAACCACTGTAGCCTTGGGCACAGTGGTTGCAAACGCCCAAAGCAACCTAATCGCAATCGACGGTTCTAGTACCGTTTTCCCCATTACTGAAGCGGTTGCTGAAGAGTACATGGCCGCTAACCCTGGCACTAACATCAGTGTTGGTGTCAGTGGTACTGGCGGTGGCTTCAAGAAGTTCTGTGCAGGCGAGACCGTTATCTCTAACGCTTCTCGTCCTATCAAGGACTCTGAGCTAGCAGACTGCCAGGCCAATGGCATCAACCCTGAGCGCATTGACGTTGCTTACGATGCCATTACAGTTGTTATCAACCCAGCAAACACGTTTGCTCGCAACCTCACAGTCGATCAGCTTCAGGAGATGTGGTCTTCTGAGACGCCGCCTACTAGCTGGGCGCAAATTGACCCTAGCTTCCCAGATGAGCCTTTGAACCTGTACGGTCCTGGTACAGATTCAGGTACGTTTGACTACTTCAACGAAGTGATTTTGGGTGACGACCTTGACAGCCGTGGCGACTACACTGCCAGCGAGGACGACAACGTTCTTGTGCTCGGTGTCTCTCGCGATCGCAATGCACTTGGCTACTTCGGTCTAGCGTACTTCGAGGAGAACTCTGAAGTGCTCGACGCAGTTGCTATCCAAGGCCCTGAGACAGACGGTCAGTACATTCAGCCTTCTTCGGAGACTATCAACGACTATATTCCGCTTGCCCGTCCTATCTTCATCTATGTAGATCCAGCTACTTTGGATGCTCGCCCTGAGGTCAGTGCCTTCGTTGAATTCTACCTGGACCAAGCTGCTGATACTTCCTCCGACAATATCGTTGGTGATGTTGGCTATGTTCCTCTAGCGCCCGAAGACTACGACGTCTTTAGAAGCTTCCTCTAATCCTTGCTGAGGCCCGCTTTAAAGGGTCAAACAAGGTAAGACGCTTGTAGCAGCAATCAGTGCAATGAGCTGCTGCAAGCTGAATATTCCGCAGCCTGATCAAACGCTTAAACGCTTGTCGCATCTACCACCGCTTTGAAGAAGGCTGCTTCAACGGTGTCATCGAACCCCACCTGTAACCTTAGGACGCTTGAGTCGGCATTTTCTCGATTTGCGCGCCTAAGGTTTTCTCCATGATTATTTTTATCTCTATATATTCTGCGCGGATGCCCTGATCTGCTGTTTATTTATGCCGCTTGCCACCGAAGAAGAGAAATTTGAAAAACCATTTGCAGACAAACCATTTGCAGACATAGTGTCTGCCGAAGAAGGGTTTGCAAGCAATGCGTCGCATACTCGTCGGCTATCGCCGAAAAAGATTCTTATTAAGCTGTTGTATAGTCCCCTTATTTGGCTGGCTGTAGGGGCGCATGTGTTGCTACTAGTCGTGCCTTTCGACCCAAGTGTGAAAACGGCGGAAGTCGTTGAAGAGCCAGAAGCGGAAATAGACGAATCTATCCCGGTTGATATTTTGAACCTGTCTGCGATCGCTTCTTCTACACCACCGCCAGAAGCTGCGCCGCCTGCACCCGTGAGCGCTGCACCACCTGCACCTGTCTCTGTCCCTACGCCTGTAGAGGTTCCGGCGCCACCTGTGGTGAACGAAGCGCCTGCAGAAGCGCAGCCAGAAAACCTACCTGTGGAAGCGCTCCCCGTAGAGGAGGCGCCTGTAGAAGAGGCGCCTGCTTACAATCCCAGTGCTGATAGAGGTGTTTTTCTAGAAAGTATTAATCGCTTTTCAGAAGTCGGTATCCAAACCTATGGAGACCAGCTGCCGACTGAAAACTCTTTTTCTTCTAAGGGGAATGGGCAGAGCTTTTTGGTGTTTGGTGCTGACATTACACAAAATAGTTCTCCAGTAGACGGTGCGCTCAATGCCATTTGGATGGATAAGAACCTAGACCAAATTTTGCCGCTGCTCTCGCAAACCTATGGTGGAGATTTTGCGCCAGTGGGCGAATATGCTCAAGAGCCTGTGTACGAACTGAGAAATCCACAGGGCGAAGTGGTCATTCATGTCAGCCTTGTTAGCTTGAAAGGGTCTACGCTGTTAGTGACTTGGGAATCTAGTCCATTGGGAACGTACTAACTAATGAAGTTTGTTCAACTGCTCCGTCCGCTGTTTTTTGTCGCGCTGGGTTTGCATGCCTTGGCGCTGTTTTTGCCCTACGGTGAGGCCGAAACGGCAGTGGTCGAAGATGTAGAGCTGTCTGAAATTGCTAAATCTTCTTCAGCGGCTCCTTCTGGTACTTTGCCAGTGCCTGATCCTAACGTGACAACCGGTACGAAGCCCCAACCCTCCGCGCCGGGTGCCCTCACGCCGACTGCCAAAGCTGCTGCTAGTGTCGTTGCCAGTCGGCGGCCAGCCGCGCCAGCCAGTACAGCGACTGCTGCCAGCAGGCGGACTGCGGCGAACAGACAAGGCGCGTCTAGCAGTGCAACGACTGGTTCGGCGAGTTCTCCGGGAAATGATTCGGCTGCATCAGGCACCCGCACCCGCTCCCAGGCTGAGCAGTCCACTGCCGAAGATAGCAACCAAACCAATAGCGCCAACGACTCTGACAGTGGCTTGGCTGTATTCGAGCCGCCGATAGAAGATCCGGGTGCCGATGCCACTGACGCCAACGATGCTAGTGATTCTAATGCAGCTGTCAGTGCGCTCTTGGCCAAAGTGACTCGCGAGCTGCCTAATTCTCTGCGTGACTTTGCCGCAAAGATAGACCAGTCGCTGACTTACAACGCTGAGAATACAGATGATGCCAGTGCGCAGCAGGCCAAAGATGAGTGGCAGTCTGATATGCAGCAGCAGGCAAATGTTGGCCCAATTGAGCCCATGCCACCGGCCCAGATTGCTGAGCTGACTCAGATTGAATACCCGATTGAATCTTCACTGAAGTCGGCAGGGCGATCGCTGCGCCGGTGCCTGACAGAAGATCCAAAGACGGCAGAAGTCGGTGTTCGGTTCGATGCTAGGGGCAATGTCGCCGATGAGCCTAGGCTATTGCGCAGTACAGGCTATAGCGCCCTGAATGAAGAGATTAAGGCGATGGTCGCCGCCTACGACGACTTTCCGAGCGATCGCGCCTCAAAAGCCTACACCTTCGAAGTGGAAGTCTTCTACGACAATGAACTGTGTATTACCGCTGAGGGTCTACAAAAGTAGGCTTATCAAAAAAGTAGGTCTATCAAAATTAGTTTGTGGTTACACCCGATTGCGGTCGGTCAAAATCTCATAGCCTGACTCAGTCACCAGTACAGTGTGTTCCCACTGCGCAGATAGCCCTCGATCTAGCGTGACCACGGTCCAGCGATCGCTCAGTGTCCGCGTATGCTGGCCCTTCGCATTCAAAATCGGCTCTATCGCCAGCGTCATGCCTGGCTTGAGCATCACATTCGGCACATCCTTCGTGCGAAAGTTGAATACGGCAGGTTCCTCATGCAGGTTACGCCCCACGCCGTGACCCGTAAAGGCCTCTACCACCGTAAGCTCATTGGCCTTGACGCTGTCTTCAATAGCACCCGCAATGTCCAAAAGTGTATTGCCCGCTTTTACCTGCCCAATCCCGGCATACAGGGCTTCTTCTGCCGCCTCAATCAGCCGCTGCGCATCGGGTTTTACCTTGCCCACGGCGATGGTGATACACGAGTCTCCATGGAATCCTTCGTAGTAGGCACCGGTATCTATCTTCACGACATCGCCACTGTGAATTTTTTTGCGCTTGCGTGGAATGCCATGCACCACCTCGTCATTTACGCTGGCGCAAATGGAGGCCGGAAAGCCGTGATAGCCCTTAAAGCTAGGCGTCGCGCCCATTTCTCGGATGCGCTTTTCCGCGTAGTCATCAAGATCGGCTGTGGTCATGCCTGCTTCGGTAATATCGTTGATTTCCTTGAGCACGGTCGCCACGATCTTCGATGCGACTCGCATCGTTTCAATTTCGGGTTCTGATTTGAGTTCGATCCGTCTTCCTGCCGTGACTTTTAGTGCAGGCGGAAAAGATATTTTCGGAAGCAGGTTTGACAAAAAGTTCATGGAGAAAAAACGATCAAGGCTTCCTTATATCCTAGCGGTCTAGTGTGTTAGATGTGCTGGACCGTTGCGGCAAAAGAATTATTTCAAATACTATTTCCATTAATTCCTTTTTGCTTTATCCTTGAAGACTATGCGCTTTTGATGCGCGATTACAACCGAAGGCCGTGATGAACGCTGAAGCAATTATCCGCTCTATTGAAGCGGAACAAATCAAAGACGATCTGCCTCAGATCTATGTTGGAGACACGATTCGTGTCGGTGTGAGAATTGTCGAGGGCGGCAAAGAGCGCGTCCAGCCCTATGAAGGGACTGTCATTGCTATGCGCAATGGTGGCATCAATGAGACGATCACCGTCCGCCGAATTTTTCAGGGCGTAGGCGTAGAGCGAGTATTTTTGCTCCATGCACCGCGTGTTGCTAGTATTAAGATAATTCGTCGGGGTAAGGCTCGCCGGGCTAAGCTTTACTACCTGCGTGATCGCGTTGGTAAGGCAACCCGCCTCAAGCAGCGATTCGATCGCTCTGTTTGAGCCGCTGAGTTTAATCAGCTAGGTGTCTAATCAGCTAGGTGTCGTCGTCGGCTGCATCAGTCGACCATAGCCAATGGGCCATCTAGCGGCTAGCAAAAACGGTAGCCGCTAAACGCCTTTTTCCCTTACTCGCAATTGCATGCGTCCTTAGTTCAGTTGGTAGAACGTCGGTCTCCAAAACCGAATGTCGGGGGTTCGAGTCCCTCAGGGCGTGCTTTTGAAGTGCCAGCTGCTTGACAGTATCGGCCCATGACTCTGCCCGAAGGTGGTCTTGTCTCACGAAGGTTTTGTCCTTTAGTAGAGTTAGCCTTTAGCCTTCGGGCAGAGCTGTGTCTGGGACTTGCTTAAGCGTAAGCCGTCGGCAAATGGCAGCCCAGCCCTAGCGATAGACCGACTGTCGTAGCGTTATAGTTAAGACCTTACAATTTTGAGCCAGTGTCGGCGAGGAATCATAAATTAGTGGCTAAGAAACAGGCTAACCCAGCAGATAAAGCAGGCAACGCGGGCAACGCTAAGAAAGCGGCAGAGCCTGCCGCGCCTGATAGCTTTAGTGCCGGTGCATTTGCCCAGGGCACTCGCGAAGAATTGACGAAGGTGATTTGGCCAACTCGCCAGCAGCTGATCAGTGAATCAGCAGCGGTGATTTTGATGGTAGGTTTGTCGGCGACACTGATTTACTTCATCGACAAGCTCTTTGGTTGGGTCTCTCGGCAAGTCTTTTAATTGAGTCGTTCAATCAATTCCTCGTATGGGCTGACGTGAGCTCAGGTTCTTGAAGCCTGGTAGCTCAGTGCTCGACAGTTAAAGGGTTATATCCCCTTGAAATTTTGGCGTTAAGCGTTTGGCGGTGATTGGGCGTTTAACTTTTGGTGATACATTAGGCGATTTTTTATGGCTTACGCATCCGACGATTCTAATTACGATGAGTCTCAGGGTTCTGAAGACCAAGAAGAGCTTCAGGAAGAGAAGGTCGTTGTCCGTAAGGCGCGCCCTAGGTGGTATGCGGTGCAGGTGGCTTCGGGCTGTGAGAAAAAAGTGAAGCTTACGCTAGAGCAGCGAGTAAAAACGTTTGATTTGTCAAACGTTATTCTTCAGGTGGAAATCCCTCAGACGCCTGCGGTGAAGATGCGTAAAGATGGCTCCCGCCACAATATTGAGGAAAAGGTATTCCCTGGCTATGTGCTGATTCGCATGGATCTTGATGATGACGCGTGGCAGGTGGTGAAGAACACCCCACACGTGATTAACTTTGTCGGGGCTGAGCAGCGCAGAGCGCAGGGTCGGGGCCGTGGGCACGTAAAGCCGATGCCGCTCAGTCCTGGGGAAGTAAAGCGAATCTTTAAGCAGACTCAAGAGCAAGCACCTGTCGTGAAAATCGATATGGCAGCAGGTGATAAGATCACCGTGCTTTCGGGTCCGTTTAAGGACTTTGAGGGTGAGGTGATTGAAGTGAGCCCAGAGCGCAGCAAGCTCAAAGCGCTGCTGTCGATCTTTGGCCGCGACACCCCCGTAGAACTTGAGTTCAATCAAGTGAAAAAGGAGAGCTGATTTTCGGATCGCTCTTTGAATCCTAAGACACAGTAAACAGTAGAGTTATTCAATGGCAAAGAAGGTAGTTGCGCTCATTAAGCTGGCGATTCCAGCTGGGAAGGCGAACCCTGCACCTCCGATTGGCCCGGCTTTGGGCCAGCATGGTGTAAACATCATGGCGTTTTGTAAGGATTACAACGCCAGAACGGCTGAAAAAGCCGGGCTGATCGTTCCGGTTGAAATTTCTGTTTTTGAAGACAGAAGCTTCACGTTTATTCTCAAAACACCGCCCGCATCTGTATTGATTAAAAAGGCCGCCAAGATTGAGAAAGGGTCGGGTAATCCTAAGATTGAGAAAGTGGGGACTATTACCCGCGCTCAGCTGAAGGAAATTGCTGAAATGAAAATGCCTGACCTCAATGCTAACGACATTGAGATGGCGATGAATATTATTGAGGGCACCGCTCGCAATATGGGCGTCGATGTCGCTGGCTAACACGCCCGCTGCGTAGATGCACACTGCAAACACACCGTAAACACATTACCGGGGGAGAGGCGATCGCCTCGCTAAACACCCCAGAAAAGAAAAATGGTAAAGATTTCCAAGCGTATGACTGCGCTATACGAAAAAGTCGACAGCGAAAAAGAATATCAGCCTGATGAAGCAGTTGCGTTGCTCAAAGAAACCGCAACAGCTAAGTTCGTCGAAACTGCTGAGGTCCACATTCGCTTAGGCATCGATCCTAAGTACACAGACCAGCAGCTGAGAACAACGGTGGCCCTACCAAAGGGAACCGGTCAAGACGTGAAAGTTGCGGTGGTTGCCCGTGGTGAAAAGGTTAATGAAGCTAATGAAGCGGGCGCTGCGATGGCTGGCTCCGAAGAGCTAATTGATGAAATTAGCAAAGGCATGATGGATTTTGATGTGCTGGTCGCTACGCCAGACATGATGCCTAAGGTCGCTAAGCTGGGCCGAGTGCTCGGTCCGCGTGGTTTGATGCCTTCGCCTAAAGGTGGCACTGTGACCTTTGACTTGGCGAGCGCCATTCAGGAATTTAAAGCAGGTAAGCTTGAGTTTCGTGCGGATCGAACGGGCATCGTTCATGTTAAATTTGGTAAGGCCGATTTTTCTGCAGCCGACTTGCTAGAAAATCTGAAAGCGCTGCAAGAGACGATTGATCGCAATCGCCCTTCTGGTGCCAAAGGTCGTTTCTGGCGTTCGGTATCGGTTTCATCTACAATGGGCCCCTCTATTTCGGTAGATATTCAGGCACTGCGTGATTTGAAGCTAGAGGATGCTTAGAAAGGGCGCATAAAGAATTTTTTGGACGTATTGATTTGCCTATGATTCAGCGACAAAATTGATATTTTTCCCGAGCGCTCTAGCTGATGCAAAGAGTGGCGAAGGTATAGGTCAATTTTGACAATCGAATACTGTGACCAGAGACAGCAGGTGGGCTTTGCCCTTAATGCCCTGCCGAGGTTAACGATTGTACGCTGAGTGCTTAATTGCCCTGCCTCGATACGTTTGCCCCGCTCTGGTTTCAGAGTGGGGCTTTTTGATGTGAAAAGAAGATACGTAGGGGCTATCACCTATGGTGAGGCAAAAGCCAAAGCATGCTACGCCCCCACCGTCCCTGCATAAGGGGCACCAAAATCTAAACAAAAAGGAGGTGAAAAAGAATGGGAAGAACGTTAGCGAATAAGCAAGGGCTTGTGAGCGATCTGAAGGTTCTTTTGGACGAATCGGAATCCGCTTTTGTGATTGATTACAAAGGTCTTTCAGTGTCTGAAATTAGCGACCTGCGCAATCGACTGCGTGAGTCGGGTGCGGTGTGCAAAATTTCTAAAAACACGCTGATGAAGCGGGCCATTGACGGCCAAGAGCAGTGGCAAGAGCTGGAATCTTTGTTGAATGGAACCACAGCTGTATTGCTGACCAAAGAAGACATTGGTTCTGCGGTAAAAGCGTACAAAAAGTTTCAGAAAGACACGAAGAAAACTGAGCTGCGCGGCGGTGTGCTTGAAGGCAAGCTGCTAGATCAAAAAAGTGCTGAAGCACTGGCCGATCTGCCAACCAAAGACGAGCTGTACGCCAAAATTGCGGTTGGTATCAACGCGGTGGCAACGAAGCTGGCGCTGGGTATCAAAGAAGTTCCGGCTTCGATTGGTCGCGGTATCAAGGCATATGCCGAGAAAGGCGAAGAATAATCAACTATTAACTAACTACAAGGAGAGACAAATATGTCTGCTGCAACTGACGAAATTTTGGAAAAGCTGAAAACGCTATCTTTGCTAGAGGCTTCTGAGCTGGTTTCTCAGATTGAGGAAGCTTTTGGTGTGAGCGCGGCTGCACCTGTTGCTGTCGCTGGTGGTGGCGGTGCTGCTGCTGCTGAAGAAGTAGAAGAGAAGACTGAATTCGACGTGGTGTTGGAAGAAGTTCCTGGCGATAAGAAGATCGCGATTCTGAAGGCGGTTCGCTCTATGACTGGCCTGGGCCTCAAAGAAGCCAAGGGTATGGTGGAGTCTGCACCTATCACAGTTAAGGAAGCCGTTGCTAAGGACGCTGCTGAAGAAGCGAAGAAGACGTTGGAAGATGCCGGCGCTAAGGTTGCTATCAAGTAATTTTTTGCTGTAATAGCGTTTTAGTATGTGGCCTGTCGCTGAGTACTAGGACGTAATTTCAGAATTATTGGAGGAGTCGACACTGTCGGCTCCTTTTTTTGTGCCTGCATCTACTTTTGTGTTGGTGCTTGCGTGTAAATCCCGTTGGGCCGCTATCGCTAAATTAACACCTGGCCATTTGCCGCCTGCTTTTGTGGTGCTGTGGCGATCGCAGCTATAGCATCGTGATCTAAATCACTCAGTGTCTGTTGCTCCATACAACTCGTTATCAGGCCAGTGGGCTGGGGATATATAAAGCAGGGTTGGTATGGTTTTGTGCTGATATGTTGATGCTGTTATTTCAAATAGCGGATGAGCCGTGGGCGATCGCAGCTACCGAAGTAAAAGATTTGATCCCTTTGGCGACGCTACAGCCTTACTCGGGTTCTGATTCTTCTAATGGTACGCAGATTGCTGGTTTGCTGAA
>JBHJIY010000028.1:0-9228 GCA_050042985.1 Phormidesmis sp.
TGGCAAAGTAGATCGTAAAGCCTTACCTGCGATTACCCAATCTGCTATTACGCCCGATGCCCGCCCTAAAACGGCGATAGAAAATACATTGGCCGAAATCTGGCGCTCCATTTTACCCGTACAAGAAGAAGCAGAAAAGGCGGTGGTAGGGGCAACCATCAGCATTTACGATAATTTCTTTGAAATTGGAGGACACTCGCTGCTGGTGATCAATGCTCAGAGCCAGATTCGGCAGCAGCTAGGCATTGAGCTTTCTATGGTGGATTTGTTTCGTTACCCCACCTTAAATACGTTGGCAACTCATATTGATCAACTGAATGAAAAAGGAGAGAAAGACAAAGAAAAGCAAGAAGAACGCAAGGCTGCTGTAGCAGCCGGAAAACAACGCCTAAATAAACGATTAAAACAGCGAAAATCAGCCCAACAACTCGGAGGTAAAGCAACATGAAATCAATAGAACCGCTGACGCCTCTAGACAATGAGTTCTCCGGCTTAGAAATCGCTGTCATTGGGATGGCCGGTCGATTTCCGGGTGCCCCTTCACTCAGTGATTTTTGGCAAAACCTCCAGAACGCCGTAGAGTCCATTAGCCCATTAGAAGATGACAAGCTGTTGGCTCAAGGTGTATCAGCAGAGACCTTGGCTGACCCGAACTACGTCAAAGTAGGCGGAATCATCGAAGGAACAGATCTTTTCGACGCGGGCTTTTTTGGATTCAGTCCCCGCGAGGCTGAAATTTTAGATCCTCAGCAGCGCTTATTTTTAGAAACCGCCGTCGAAGCGATAGAAACCGCTGGCTACGACACCGAACGCTACCCTGGCAGCATCGGTGTATATGGTGGCGCAGGGATGAATGGATACTTGCTGAACCTGTACAGCAATTCGGCCACCCGTGAGAGCGTGAGTCCCTACGAGCTATTTATCTCGAACGATAAAGACTTTTTGACTACTCGCGTGTCTTACAAGCTCAATTTGACAGGCCCCAGTGTCGATGTGCAAACAGCCTGCTCTTCTTCCTTAGTGGCTGTGCATATGGCCTGTCAGTCTTTGCTAAGCGGAGAATGTGACATGGCCCTTGCGGGTGGTGTGGCCATTTCGAAGCAGCTGGGCTACCGGGCCCAGGCAGGCAGCATTTATTCTCCCGATGGTCACTGCCGCGCCTTTGATGCCAATGCCGCTGGGACCGTGAGCGGAAATGGAGTAGGGATTGTTGTCCTAAAAAGATTAGAAGACGCCTTAGCTGATGGTGACACCATTGACGCCGTGATCAAAGGCTCTGCTATCAATAACGATGGCGCCCGAAAGGTCAGCTACACCGCTCCCTGCGTAGAGGCACAAACAGCGGTTATTCAAGCAGCGCATGCGATGGCAGAAGTCTCACCGCAGAGCATTAGCTACGTAGAAGCACATGGTACTGGCACAGCACTGGGTGACCCCATTGAGCTAGCGGCTCTCACACAGGCTTTTAGAATAGAAGGCGAAGAAGCATCCTCTTCAACCTGTGCTATCGGCTCGGTAAAAACAAATATTGGCCACTTAGACGCGGCCTCTGGCATTTCAGGCTTTATCAAAACTGTTCTTGCACTTAAGAACAAGAAAATCCCAGCCAGCCTACACTTTCAGCAACCCAATCCTCAAATAGATTTCAAAAACAGTCCTTTTTATGTCAATGCAGCCTTAACAGACTGGCCCCAAGGTAATTCAGTGCGTCGAGCGGGTGTCAGTTCCTTTGGGATTGGGGGGACGAATGCTCACATAATTTTAGAAGAAGCGCCGACAGCTATTCCACTATCGGCACCTCCAGAGATCCAACAACCACAGGTCCTGACACTTTCTGCAAAAACAGCCGCAGCGCTAGATCTTGCGGCCCTTAATCTTGCCGATTATTTGAGCAAGGCAGACAGACTCTCTGACTTTGATTTATCAGATGTTGCCTACACTTTGCAGATAGGGCGCAAGGCATTTGAATATCGTCGCAGCGTAGTTTGTGAAACGGTGTCAGATGCGATCTTCCCTTGGAAGGGCTCCGCCATCGCACAGCTGCGTATTCAGGCCACTCACCAAATTTCTGAACAGCCCTCTTTAGTCTTCTTATTTTCTGGACAGGGAAGCCAATACTTGAATATGGCTAAAGAGCTATATGAAACGCAGCCTGTATTTAAGCAACATTTAGAACAGTGTGCGAGTATCCTTGCTGATGAAAGCATTGATTTGCTGGCACTGCTTTATTCTGAGCAAAACTTGGCATCACTCTCTGCCACCGCCAATGCTCAACCTGCCCTTTTCTCTGTAGAATATGCCCTTGCCAAACTGTGGATGAGCTGGGGCATCCAACCTAGCGCGATGCTTGGCCATAGCTTAGGGGAGTATGTCGCAGCCTGCTTAGCAGGTGTGTTTGAGTTAGAAATCGCGCTCCGTTTGGTGAAATTGCGTGGGCAGCTGATGCAACAAATGCCAAAGGGTTCCATGCTATCGGTAGCGCTGTCTGTCGAATCGATAGAGCGGTGGCTTAGTGATGACATTACGCTGGCTGTTCATAATGGGCCTCAGCTATGTGTTGTTTCGGGTAGTGAAGATGCAATCGCCTCGCTTCAGACTCACCTAGAATCCGAAAATGAATCCGAAAACATTAGCTGCCAATATCTACCCACGTCTCCCGCCTTCCATTCACCCATGATGGACCCTATACTTGCACTCTTTATTAAGGCCGTGAATCAGGCAGTAGGCAAAGAACAGCTGAATCCACCCAGCATTCCCTTTATCTCTAATGTCACAGGGACTTGGATTACCGCTGACGAAGCGACTAATCCAGAGTATTGGAGCCGTCAAATTCGCGAAACAGTCAGATTCAGCGAAGGGATTACAACGCTTTTGCAGCTTGCCAATCCAGTGTTTTTAGAAGTGGGCCCAGGAAATACCTTAAGTAAGCTTACTCAGCAACACTTTTCTCCGACAACGTCTCATGTAGCGATTCACAGCTTACCGCATCCAAAATCAGCAGAAAAAGATACGACACAGCTATTTTCTGCACTGGGTCGGCTTTGGTCTGCGGGCATTGACATTGACTGGGAAGCCTTCCAAGGTACACACACCCATCGCCGTGTGCCTTTACCCACCTATCCTTTTGAGCGACAGCGCTACTGGGTGGACTTTAAGGGAAACACACTGACAGAACTCGCGACACAGACGACACCTATTCAGCCCGAAATCGAGATCAAGCCTAATTTGGCAGACTGGTTTTATACACCTAGTTGGGAGCGATGCTTGCCAACGCTGAAGGCGGCTGACCCCACTGAACGGCCTTGTTGGCTAGTATTTATAGATGACGAAGGCATTGGGCAGCAGCTGGCAAAAAATATTGAACAATCCGGTCAAGATGTTTTTACAGTTTGTCTAGGCAATGCCTTTGAGCAGGCAGGCTATCGTAAGTTTAGTCTTAATTGTGACAAACCTGAAGGCTTCAGGCAGTTATTGGAAGATCTCAAACTAAAAGAGATGGTTCCGACAGAGATTGTTTATCTGTGGGCACTTCCAAATACATTACAGCAAGATTCCTCGGAGAAAACAACAGATAACTTTGTTGTCCTGATGACTCTTTTACAGACACTCTCAATCGGAGGTGACACACAGCCATTACAAATTACAGTGGTTACAGAGAATGCCTATGATGTCATTGGGGCTGAAACGCTAAATCCATCACAGGCAGAAGTTCAAGGCTTGTGCCAAGTTGTCGGGCAAGAGTATCCGACGATGGGCTGTCGGCAGGTTGATTGGGTTCGAGGGGAAAGGACGTTGAAACAGCTCGCCCAACTGCTGTGGCAAGAACTACAAGTAGATGAGCCTGCTGCGGTGGTGGCATATCGCGGGAGTGTAGCCTCCCAAAAGGGTGATAGCCAAGCCCTCCTACGGGAAGATCGCTATCGCTGGGAACAAACTTATCAGCCTGTACACTTGCCGGATTCGCAAGTGAAATCGACAGGATATAGAGGCATTACGTTACGTAAGGGTGGTCTATATCTCATTCTTGGAAATCAGGGATTAGGTTCAATTTGGAGCCATTTTTTAACCGACCAGTATCAGGCCAATGTTGTTGTTATTAAAGACATTTATTCTGAAGAAACTAGCTCACTCACCGCAGAAATTGACAAATCAGTAGAGCAGTTTGGCCCTATTAACGGTGTATTTGTCAGTAGCCCCATGACGAATGAAAAATCAGCTGCGCCGTTGGCATTTCTTCAACCGCATCATTGGGAATATAACTGCCAGACCAAAAGAGCAGTGCTAGAGCAACTAGCCATCGCACTCCAATCACACACACCTGACTTCTGCTGTATTCAATCCTCGCTCTCTTCTATCATTGGTGGCCTGGGCCTGGCCGCCTACGCTAGCGCCAATCATTTCATCAATACCTTTGTCACCCAGCAAAATCAGCAGTCACCTTTTCCTTGGGTTAGTGTTAACTGGGATGCCTATACCGAAGCTAAGAATAATGACTCTGATGCATCACAATCCGGCTGGGGTGGAAGCCTGGTTGATTTTGCCTTAGCCCCTGCCGAAGTCTGGCAGGCAACAGAGCGCATTCTTACTCGGAATATGTCTGGCCAAATCATTGTCTCTAAAGGTGATTTGTTAGCTCGCCATCGCAAGTGGATTCATGCGACACCGCATCAAGCAGCTACCGTGCAGAAAGTTGACAAAACAGCGACTGCGGATGGCCAAAGCTACAGCCGCCCTCAACTTTCAACACCTTATGTAGCTCCTCGTAATGAAGTTGAAGAGAGCATTGTGGCTATTTGGAAAGACCTGTTGGGGTTAAATAAAATCGGTATTGACGATAGCTTCTTTGACTTAGGCGGACATTCATTGCTGGCTATTCAAGTAATCTCGCGGCTGAGGGAAGCCTTCCCGGTTGCAGTAGAGATGCGCAATCTGCTCTTTGAGGCACCCACTGTGGCGAAGATTGCGGCTGTTATTGCCGAACAGCTACCGCAAGAAAGAGAGATGAATGAAATGGCCGCGCTACTTGCCGAGGTGCAAACTCTTTCCACTGAGGAAGTCCAAGCTCAATTAATCGGAGGTGACGCATGAGTCAGTTTTATCAGCAGCTAGCAACACTCACCCCTGAACAGCGGGCACTATTCGAGAAAAAACTTGCGGCAAAAGGTCTAGAGAAAGGGTTGAAAGCTGTAGGCTCTAGCCCTATTCCGGCTCGACCTAACAATCAGCCTGTTCCGCTATCGTTTGCACAGCAGCGGCTATGGTTTGTACAGCAGCTCGATCCTCAGAACACCGCTTATAACGTCGCCAGCGTTCTGGAATTACAGGGAGACCTAAATATTTCAGCCTTGGAAAAATGCTTAACGGCCTTAGTGGAAAGACATGAGACCTTCCGAACCCATTTCGAGCTAAGAACAACTGAATCAGGAGAGCAGCAGCCGGTTCAGATTGTTGCTGAGCCGCAACTTGTTCGCCTTGAGCTTGAAAACTTATGCTCGGAAGATAATCTACACGCAACAGCTGAGAAAAAGATTCAAGCACTGACCCAAAAGCCTTTTGATCTAGCGCAGCCTTTGCTTAGGGTTGCTTTGCTTCAGATTGCTGATAATAGCTGTTTTTTGGTGTTGACAACGCATCATATTATTAGCGATCGCTGGTCGGTCATGGTCTTTTTACGAGAGATGACGCTGCTGTATCGAGCCTACTCTCAAGGGCAACCTTCACCGCTAGAGCCGCTGAAAGTTCAGTATGCAGACTGGGCAATTTGGCAGCGTCAGCAAATTCAAGGTGAGAAATTAGCGCAACAGATTGACTATTGGAAGACTCAGCTCTCTGGTGAACTACCTGTATTAGATTTACCAGTTGATCGCGCTTACGGTGCACTCGCAACCTACAGCGGCAGTCAATACCCACTCACCCTGTCACCCGAACTCTCCAAACAGCTCAAGGCGCTGAGTGCACAGCATCAGGTCACCCTATTCACGCTGCTACTCACAGCATTTAAGGTGTTGCTCCATCGCTATACGGGCAGTGATGACATTGTGGTGGGCAGTGATATTGCAAATCGCGATCGCACTGAAACCGAAGGGCTCATTGGCCTATTGGTCAACACCCTGGTCTTTCGCAGCAATCTGTCCAACAATCCTCGCTTCTGCGATTTCTTGCATCAAGTCAGAGAAACCGTGCTGGGGGGGCTCGCCCATAAAGACTTACCTTTTGAAAAACTGGTAGAAGTGATCAATCCAGAACGGCACCTCAGCCAAATGATGCCGCTGTTTCAGGTAAAGCTAGACTTGCAGCAGGTAGACGTAAAGCCGATGCAGCTAGACGGACTCACCATTTCGCGTCATCCCCTACCCGAAACGCAGGCAAAGTACGAGTTACGGCTAAACTTACAGGACACACCGCAAGGGATTTTAGGACAAATTGAATACAACAGTGATTTGTTTGATGAAAGCACGATGGCTCGAATGGTCACGCACTTCCAGACGCTACTCACGAGCTTGGTAGAAGCACCTGAAAGGAAGCTCTCTGAGCTAACGCTACTCAGTGAACAAGAACAGCAAACGCTTCTATTTGACTGGAATCAAACTCAACGAGACTACCCGACGGGAAAGTGCATCCATCAGCTATTTGAAGCGCAGGTGGAGAGAACGCCTGAGGCAGTCGCACTGACGACGGAACTGCGCATTGAATTGGCTGACGGCCCAACGTCTCTCACCTACGCTGAACTCAATGCCAAAGCCAATCAGCTCGCCCACCACCTGCGCAATCTAATAGATGTTGATCAGTTGGCACCTACGATAGGCATTTGCATGGAGCGGTCCTGTGAAATAGTCGTGGCCCTCTTGGCCACACTTAAAGTAGGCGGTACCTACGTGCCTCTCGACCCAGCCTACCCTGCTGATCGGTTGGCGTTTATTGCTGAAGATGCTGATATTCAAATCCTTCTCACGCAAGGGGAGAAAGATCTCTCCTTTGCGGCTAAGCAGTCTCTACAAATTGTTGCCGTTAGGCAGATTTCCGAAGACTTGCCTGAAACAGCGGTCGAAAACCTCTCAACGCCAAACGACCTAGCGTATGTCATTTACACATCTGGTTCTACAGGGAAACCCAAGGGTGTCGCGATTGAACATCGCAATACGGTAACGCTCCTTCACTGGGCAAAAGAACAGTTTTCTCTAGCGGAGCTTTCAGGCGTCCTAGCGTCAACCTCTATCTGCTTTGACCTCTCAGTATTTGAAATATTCGCCCCTCTGAGCTGGGGTGGCCGCATCATCCTGGTAGAAAATGCCCTGGCACTACCGAAGATCTCTCCGTCTATTGACGTTAGCTTAATCAATACCGTCCCTAGCGTACTCTCTCAGCTTTTAAAGGTTGGCTCCATGCCTGAGTCTGTTCAAACAGTTAACTTAGCAGGAGAAGCACTACCCCTATCACTCGTACAGCAGCTTCAGAGAAGTCCCCATATCCAAAAGATATACAACCTCTACGGCCCATCCGAAGATACGACTTATTCCACCTGTGCTCCGCTACATACGCCATCGCTGACAGATGGCCGTGCACCAATCGGTAAACCCATTGCCAATACTCAAGCCTACGTTTTAGATCGCTATCGTCAACCTGTGCCGATAGGAATTACGGGGGAACTGTACCTAGGCGGTGCTGGCGTTGCACAGGGTTATTTGAATCGGCCTGAGTTAACGGCAGAGCGCTTTGTTAGCAGTACTTTGTTAGGGTTTTCGGGTACTCAAGCTCGAACTTTGTATAGGACAGGCGATCGCGTTCGATATCTCCCTGATGGCTCTCTAGAATTCCTAGGTCGCTTTGACCATCAGATCAAAATTCGCGGTTTTCGGATTGAAACAGGAGAAATCGAAACCGCGCTAAGAGAGAATACAACCGTTCAACAAGCGGTTGTTGTCGCTGATGGTGACACGGATAAACAGCTAGTCGCATACATTGTTTTCAAAGAACCTAATTCAGATAGAGATCCTTCAGCACAGCTACGTCACGATTTAGCAAATCGTCTCCCTGCCTACCTTGTTCCTACACTTTGGGTGACACTAGAGGCACTGCCCCAGCTCCCTAACGGCAAGGTAGATAGGTGCGCGTTGCCAAAACCGAACGCTCAGGCCAGTCAAGCCTATGTAGTACCACGCTCGGAAGTCGAAAAGACGCTGGCGGCTATTTGGTGTGAGGTGCTGAGTCAAGACAAAGTTGGCATTTACGATAACTTTTTTGAGCTAGGTGGGCACTCCCTGTTAGCTATTCAAATTTTGGCCCAGGTGGAGGCGGCACTTCAGCAAAAAGTTCCTTTACGTACGTTCTTTCAGACTCCTTCTATTGCAGGGTTAGCACAGCAGCTGGAGAACAATATTGAAGCATCTGGTTTAGATGTATCTGAGCTGGACAAAAGTAACAGCCCCCAGATAGAACCCAATCTATCGCAGCGGCATGAACCGTTTCCGTTAACAGATATTCAGCAGGCTTATTGGATTGGGCGATCGCAGGCCTTTGAACTCGGCAACATTGGGACCCACGGCTACCGAGAACTAGAAGTAAGCGGTCTCTCAGTCAGTCAGGTAGAACAAGCCTTAAACGTGCTCATCGCTCGTCATGACATGTTACGGGCGGTGGTGGACACGGACGGGCAGCAGATGATTCTGCCAGAGGTTCCTAGCTACGAAATACAAGTGACTGATTGTAGAAATGGAATCAGCAACCAGCTAAAGAGCCTACGTGAGAGTCTCTCCCACCAAGTATTTACACCCGAGAAATGGCCTCTCTTCCACATCGAAGCGGCTTTACTCCCAGACAACAAAGTTCGCTGTTTCGTTAGCTTTGACGTACTAATTGGTGATGCGTGGAGTTTTCAGCGATTGGGCCAAGAAATGGCTCAGCTCATTCGAGGCGATCAGCTTTCGCCACTCACGCTCAGCTTCCGTGATTACGTCCTGGCAGAACAGGCTTTTCAATCCACACCTGCCTACGATCAAGCCTTTGCCTATTGGAAAAATCGCCTGACAACGCTGCCACCGGCCCCTAGGCTCCCGCTAGCAATGGCCCCTAACCAAGTACAAAATCCCCGATTTGAGCGTTGTAGCGGACGATTAGAAACCGCTGAGTGGACAAAACTCAAGCAACGAGCGCATCAATCTTCCCTAACGCCTTCAGGAGTAGTGCTAGCAGCGTTCGCAGAAGTGCTTTCAACGTGGAGTCAGCAGCCAC
>JBHJIY010000029.1:0-17274 GCA_050042985.1 Phormidesmis sp.
ACAATAGCGATGTTTTCACCTATGAAGGCAATCAATACGTGCTGACGACAGCAGCAGCAAACTGGACAGCAGCACAGGCAGAAGCAGAAAGCCTAGGCGGTAACTTAGTCACCATCAATTCGGCAGCGGAAGAGGCTTGGCTGAAGCAGACCTTTGGTGATGAAGAGCGTCTCTGGATAGGCCTCAATGACGCCACCACAGAAGGCCAGTTTGAGTGGGTCAGCGGAGAAGAGCTGGACTACATCAACTGGGCAGCCAACGAGCCCAACAACTTCAGAGGGAGTCAGCACTACGGTGTGATGAACTACTCAAGGACAAAGCAATGGGATGATGAGTTTAATCGAAGAACTTTATTCGGCATTGTTGAGATTGGCGGCTCTAACGCACCTGGCAACGAGAATCCAGACGCCCCCAATGATGGAGAAAATCCGCCAGCACCTAACTATGGCTTTATTGGGCTAGCATCCAGCACCCTCAGCATAGACGAATCGGCAGACACCGTTGAAGTGACGGTGCAGCGTACGGGCGGTAGCGACGGCGACGTCACCGTCGACTATCGCACAGTCGAAAGCACAGATACAGAAAATGCTGCGATCACAGGAGCAGACTATCAAGCAAGCACAGGCACCCTCACCTTTGCCGATGGCCAAACCCAAGGCTCCATTTTCATTCCTATTGTTGACGACACCTTGACAGAAGGTGATGAAAGCTTTGGATTTGTTATCGATAACGTCACTGGAGGCGCGACCTTACGGGAGGCTAGCACTGCAAGCATCACTATCAACGACAACGATAGTGACGACACCAAGGACCATAGCTATGTGTCCACCTATGAAGGCAATCAATACGTGCTGACGACTGCAGCAAACTGGACAGCAGCACAGGCAGAAGCAGAAAGCCTAGGCGGTACCGTAGTCACCATTAATTCGGCAGCGGAAGAGGCTTGGCTCAAGCAAACCTTTGGTGCACACGGGCGTCTCTGGATAGGTCTCAATGACGCTACCACAGAGGGCCAGTTGGAGTGGGTCAGCGGAGAAACCCTGGACTACATCAACTGGGCAGCCAACGAGCCCAACAACTTTAGAGGGAGTCAGCACTACGGTGTGATGAACTTCTCAAGGACAAAGCAATGGGATGATGAATTTAATCGAAGAACTTTGTTCGGCATTGTTGAAATTGGCGGCTCTAACGCACCTGGTAATGAGAATCCAGATGACCCCAATGATGGAGACAATCCGCCAGCACCTAACTATGGCTTTATTGGGCTAGCATCCAGCACCCTCAGCATAGACGAATCGGCAGGCACCGTTGAAGTGACGGTACAGCGTACGGGCGGTAGCGACGGCGAAGTCACCGTCGACTATCGCACAGTCGAAAGCACAGATACAGAAAATGCTGCGATCGCAGGAGCAGACTATCAAGCACACACAGGCACCCTCACCTTTGCCGATGACCAAACCCAAGGCTCCATTTTCATTCCTATTGTTGACGACACCTTGACAGAAGGTGCTGAAAGCTTTGGATTTGCTATCGATAACGTCACTGGAGGCGCGACTCTACTGGCTCCTCGCACTGCACGCATCACTATCAACGACAATGATAGTGACAACAACGATGGCAACGACGATAACAGCGACGGCAACGACGATGAGCTCTCGTACGAGGACAATCAGTACGTGCTCACCACAGGGGCAAAAACCTGGACAGAAGCGCAGGCAGAAGCAGAAAGCCTAGGGGGTAACTTAGTCACCATCAATTCAGCAGCGGAAGAGGCTTGGCTAAAGGAGACCTTTGGCCGCAGCAAGCGCTTCTGGATAGGACTCAATGACGTAGACACAGAAGGTCAGTTTGAATGGGTCAGCGGAGAAGAGCTGGACTACATCAACTGGGCACCCAACGAGCCCAACAACTCTAAAGGACGTCAGCACTACGGTGTGATGAACTACTCAGAGACACGGCAATGGGACGATGAGTCAGGAACCAGAAAATTTACCGGCATCATTGAGATCGGAGAATCCAACCCACCCGAAGGACCGCCCTCAGACCCCGAAGAACCGCCCTCAGCCCCCAATGGCGGCAACGCTCCGATTGCAGAAACGCTCATCTCCGGCTTGTCTGCACCGACAGCTGTAGAATGGCGAGCGGGTAGTACCCAAATGTTTGTTGCTGAGAAAGCTGGAAAAGTCTTCGTTTATGAGAATGAGACGCTGTTATCCACACCGTTTATCGATATCTCAGCTCAGGTCAATAGTAATCGCGATCGCGGCCTACTGGACCTAGCCCTGCATCCAGACTTTGCCAATAACCCCTATGTCTATTTGTTGTTCACCTACGATCCACCAGAGGTCAACAACTACAACAATGAAGCGGGTCCCGATGGTAGAGGCAATCGCGCCGGGCGTCTTATTCGAGTAACCGCTGACGCTGCAAATGGCTATCGTACAGCGGTAGCAGGTAGTGAAGTCGTTCTCCTCGGGAAAAACAGCACTTGGGATAATTTCAATGGCTTTGTCAACAGCACAGTCGACTTTGACGAACCAGAAGCAGGCGTAGCCCCTGACGGCAGCTACATCCAAGACTTTCTAAATGCAGACAGTAGATCCCACACAGTTGGCGCTGTGGAGTTTGGCCCAGATGGAACCCTCTATGTCAGTAATGGCGATGGTGCCTCGTACAATAGGCCCGATCGCAGAGCGGTCAGAGTGCAAAACATTGATTCTCTGTCGGGCAAGGTTCTTAGAATAGACCCGCTCACCGGCGAGGGTCTCTCCGACAATTCCTTCTTCAACGGCGATACCGATGCAAACCGTTCCAAGGTTTATCAGCTTGGCTTGCGTAATCCCTTCCGCATGACCATCGATCCAAACAGTGGACAGCTATATATCGGAGACGTGGGCTGGACAAGATGGGAAGAAATCAACGCCGCAGGCCCAGGTGCGAACTTTGGCTGGCCTTACTACGAGGGAGGAAATGGTATCAGTAACCAAACATCACGCTATTCAGCTTTCCCAGAGGCACAGAATTTTTATGAGAGTGGGTCAGAAGTTGTGCCTTCTTTACTAGCGCTGAGCCACGCAGAAGACGGCATCAATGCGATTGTGATGGGTGATATATACAGAGGCAACGTATATGCAGATAAGTACCAGGGCGATTTGTTCTTCAATGACTTAGGTCAAGGAATTGTTCGCAATGTCAGCCTAGATGCCTCAGGAAACGTAACCGACGTAGAAACCTTTACGACGGGTGCTACCTATGTGGTGCAGATAATCGAAGGGCCAGACGGGCTGTTGTACTATGTGAACCTGCTTAGCGGAACCGTAGGCCGATGGGTGTTTGATGAAGATTGATGCTAACAGCACATCAGCGTCAATCTTCATCAAACACCTGCTGATTGGCACGCGTTCGCATCTATCATCTGCTCGCATCTATATAGACAGCGGAGTAGAATTTAGCTAATACCACGTTCTAGTTCAACAACCCCGATTCAAATCAGAAGCCTGTAGGGGCACTAGCACTGCTATGCCCTTCAATAATTCAAGGGGCAAACAATCAGGATTTGGTATAAGTCATTGTCACGAACCCTTGAGTCTGCTGTTGCTGTCTCCTGCTGTTGCTGTCTCAAGGGTTCGTGACTGTCTCGCCTTTGACAATGTTCCAAACCACCCGCCGCCGCCTCGCCCTCTGGTACACCACCGTCACCGCCGTCCTCCTCCTCTTCTTCGCCAGCGGCGTTTACATCTACGTGCGCACCACCCTCGTCGAGCGCGTCGACGACACCCTCAACCACGTCATCGAAATCGTCGAGCGATCCCTCATCATCGAGCCCAACGATCCTGCCGAGCAGCCCAGCGGCAGACCCACCATTGGCCGAATGCTCACCCCCACGGGCATCACCGCCCCCAGCCTTCACGTCAACATAGAAGCCAGCTTCCGCAACAACGACGAAGCCAGCGAAGACGATCGCATCGATCTCGAATGGTTCGACCCCGAAGGCAACCTACAGTGGACCACCTTCGCCAAATCTCACAACATTCCGCTCCATGTAAATCCCAAAGGTGAAACCGTTATCCCCACCGATGGCCTCACCCTCAGGCAAATCACCGAACGCATCACTGCCAACTCTCAGCTCCTCGGCTACCTGCGCGTTAGCCACCCCTGGTTCGAAGTCTCTAAACCCAGTCGCCAGCTCATCATCGATTTGGCCCTTGGCAGCACCGTCGCCCTCGCCGCTGTCGCCTTTATCGGCTGGCTACTTTCAGGGCTGGCGATCGCACCCGTCCTCACCTCCTACCAACAGCTAAAACAATTCACCGCCGACGCCTCCCACGAACTCCGCAACCCCATCGCCGTCATCCAAACCACCGTGCAGGTTGCCCTCACCGCCCCAGACGAACAGTTCCAGCGCAGCCAGCTCGAAGTCATCGAACGCCTCACCCGCCGCCTTGGCAGACTGGTCGACGATCTGTTGTTTCTCGCCCGGCAAGAAAGTGGCTTGATCCCCATGCAAAGAGAGGATGTCGATCTCTCCGGCTTACTACAACAAGTCTTTGAAGAACAACAGGCGATCGCACAAAACAAACACCTCACCCTCCACTACACCCCATCCCCCATTCCCCATCCCCTTCAAGGCGATCCCGATCAGCTCATCCGGCTCTTCACCAACCTCATCGCCAACGCCATTCAATACACCCCCAAGGGCAGCATCGACATCGCGCTAACAACAACAGCGCAGCAAAACACCATCACCATTACCGACACCGGCATTGGCATCCCCAAAGATGACCTCACCCATATTTTCGACCGTTTCTACCGAGTAGATGCGGCTCGCAGCCGCAAAGCTGGCGGGTCAGGACTAGGGCTTGCGATCGCAAAAATCATTACCGACAACCACCAAGGCCAGCTCATACTCACCAGCCAATCAAACCCCAGCGAACCCCACCAAGGCACCACCGCCACCGTCACCCTGCCATCAAAACCCACCGCCAAAAAAGTAAGCGCCTAGCCGTCATCTCACAGCTAAGCGCCTCTCTTCAAAAACTAGCCACTCACCTGTTACTGATCAGACGCCATGCTCACATCGGGAGCAAATGTTTTCTCTTCCGGCATCCCTAGCTCACCCATGGGAGCCGCTTCAGACTGGTTGAAAGAATACATCACCCCGCCAGCATTACCCACCCGAATCGTCATCGACTGATCCGCCGCCCAAGACCGGGTCTCGCCCTGTTCCAAAATCGCCTCGAACGCCGTAGTCCCATCGGCAATTACGCGCACCCAAGATTGCCCCGTCAATACCAAATCCACCTCAATCGGCTTCTCCTGCACTTTCGGTGCCGGGGCTGGTTCGGGCACAGCTACCACCGGTTCTGCCGGTGTCGGCATCAGCTGCTCAATCGCCGCCGGATCCAAAATAGGCTGCGCGGTCATATCTGGCGCGGTTCGCTTCAGCAACACAGATAGAGACGTCACCGCACCCATAATCAACAGCACATAAGCACCGTATAAGTGCAGCGGACGGAGCTGCGCTGCTGGCGAATCCTTCCAAGATGAGCGAGGGGGATTGACCACTGGCCGGGTGAAAAACTGGCTTGCGATCGCCTCACCATCCAACCCCAGCGCATTGCTATACCGTCGCAATAGCGCCCGAATATAAATCGGCTCAGGCAGCTCAGCCAAATTCCCTTCCTCCAAAGCAGTCAGCAGCATTTGACGAATTAGCGTTAGCTTCTCAATCGCTTCCAGGGTAAGCCCCCTTTGCAAACGGGCCTGTTTTAACATACTGCCAAGTGAACGGAGTTGCTCTTGCTGTAGCTGCTGTGCGGTAGGTTCTTTCGTGCGAGCTTTCTGCTTCATGGTAAGGCGTAGTTTTGGCAGGAATTCTGGAAGAATGGCTAAGGCAATTACTCAGGAGCAACGCCTAAAAAGTAAACATAAGGCACAAAGCCTAAAAAACAGACGTAGGCAGCGATACCTAAAAAATAAACGTATGAGAACGTATGAGTTAGAGCAGAGAGAAGTAAAAATAAAGTAGAAGAAGGCGCAAATCGATATCGCTACGCAGAAGACGAACCGGCACCAAGCCTAAGCTGAGCCACTTCCGCGTCTGCAAGTAAACGATACTGGCCGCGAGGCAAACTTCCCAGCAGCAGTGAGCCAATTTGTATTCTGTGCAGGGCCGTCACAGGGTAACCCAAAGATTCCGCTACCCGGCGAATCTGACGATTGCGACCTTCGCGTAGCGTTACACGCAGCAATGTCTGGCCGGTCGGCAGCTGCTTCAGCACGCAGACATCCGCAGGATAGGTCAAACGCTCATCTAGCAAGACACCCTCTCGCCACTGCTGTAAGGCAGCAGCCGAAGGGCGACCCTTCACCCGTACCTGATATACCTTCGGCATACCATGACGAGGATGCGTCAGCTGATAGGTAAAATCGCCGTCGTTGGTCAACAGCAAAGCGCCCGTCGAGGCAGCATCTAAACGGCCTACTGGATGAATGCCAGTCCCCTTCTGAAGAGAAGGTTTTAACAAATCCAATACGGTTTGCCTGCCTCGCTCATCACGACAGGTGGAAACCACACCTTTCGGCTTGTGGAGCAAATAATAGGCGCAGCGGGGCGGCTCGCCAATCTTTACTCCATCTACACAAATGCGATCAACGCTGGCATCTGCCCGCTGACCAAGCTCAGCAACTTTGCCATTAACGGTCACTCTGCCACCTAATATCAGCTTTTCAGCTTGGCGGCGGGAAGCAATTCCCCGCTGAGATAGCAGCTTTTGCAACCGTTCGGTCATAAGTACGGACAGGAGCTATGGCGTTAAAAGAAATATTCCGTAGAAAAACCTAAGCAGCCATGGGTTTTGTGAATACACCACTATTCAAGCAGCTATCTCCAGCAATCCACAAGGGGGTAACACCACTGAGTTGAAAGAAATTCATACGTCGCTAACCGGCAAAATCTCTGTAAATACCGAACCAAACGGCAACAACCTCGGCAAAACACCTCTTTTCTTTGCGATCCCCGCCTTATTTCCTAAAGAAGAAACTCTTTTCTTCCTTACACTTTCTTTATAAATACTCGAAATTTTCTAGTGGAGACCACTACATCTCGTTACAAAGTAACCATGAAGCGATCGCACCCTACACCAGTCGCTTTCCCGGTAGCCACACCCGTAGCCAAGCGCCCCCTAGTTCAGGATGATTTTTCGCCTCGACTCGCCCTTCGTGTGCTTCCACAATCTGTCGCACGATGGCAAGGCCAAGCCCTGTTCCACTCCCCGACAACTCCGCTGTATTCGCACTTGTATTCACACTTTGCAGGCCCACCGTCTGAGCACTCGTACGTTGAAAGGCAGTCCCCTCTGCACTTTCTACTCGGCTCCGAGCCAGATCCCCACGATAAAATCGGTCAAACACATAGGGCAAATCTTTCTCGCTAAAGCCACTGCCTGCATCCATAACCTCCAGCAAAACTTGAGGCATAGAAGCATCGCTCTCGGCCAATGCTGTCACAGATTGTCTGTCCAAGTCTATAGCCACACCGTCTATAGCCACACTTAGACCAACACGAATCATCTGTTGAGACGGACTGTACTTCACCGCATTACTTAGCAGATTGAACAGTACACCGTGCATTAGGCTCGCGTTTACCTTGGCAACTAGCTGCTCGGGGCCGCTGTAGTCCAGAGTCACTTGCTTCAGCTTGGCCAACGGCTCTACCCCTCGCCAAGCTGCCTGAATCAGCGGCACAATATCGGTATCAGTCCCTTCTTTAATTTGGGTGTGGCGCTGTTCCAAGCTGCTCATATTCAGCACATCATCCACCAGCTTGCTCAGGCGAATGACTTCTTTGAGTAGTCGATCTACCCAGCTCGATAAATTAGGTGCCACCCGTGATTGAAGGGTTTCAGCGACCAGGCGAATAGAAGTAAGCGGTGTTTTTAGCTCATGGGCCACGTCAGAAATCCAGCGATCGCGCTGCTGAGCCAACGACACAGCTTCCTGCCTATTTTCTAAGAACACACCCACCTGCCCGCCTTGCATGGGCACACCATAGCCCTGCAAAGGGTACGCCGGTCTCTCCAAATAATTGAAGGGATCAGTAGAAATAGAATTGAAAGTCCAGCTCGCTTCGCAGGGAACTTGTGATTGACGCGTCCGGTCTATCAGCTGATCTAGCTCATAAGAACGCACAATTGCGAGCAGTAGTCGCGGCTGCGTAGAGTAATCGCTCTGTTCTATATCTAAAAACTCTTGCGCCCGCTGGTTGCACCACAGCAAACGACTCTCTTCATCCACCTGCAAATAGCCAACAGGCGCACACTTCAACAGCTGACGAACATCCTGCAGTTCTTGGGTTAGCGCATCTAGCTGCGCTTTTTGATCCCCGATTGCGCTGGCTATTTGAGCGTCATAACCCAGTGTCGGCAACGGCTGATGGTCTTCCAATCGACCCAACAGCCGCTTCAACTTAGCATCGCAGCGACGACGATCTACTACCAGGGCAACCCCACCCATTCCCAGCCCTACAACCAAACCCAACAGCATAGTCGCCACCTCCGCATACAACTTTTATGACGGCTAGTTCTGGCTCTATAGCTTGGGTCATTTGACTGAAGCACAGTAAACCGGCTGAAACCTTTACATGACAGCAGGCCAAATGACGCGCGGGACCCGTTGGCTTTGCCTCGTCTTTAGCGTTATGCATCCGGGTACCGCCATATCACCAATCAAACGACATGATACAGCAATAAAAAAGGCGTGCTCTTTATCAGACCACACCTTTTTATTCATCAGATTGTATGTACGCCGCTAGGCCAGGGCTTCAAAGCAAACCGCAATCTGCTCAGTTACCCGTCACTAGCAGCCCGTTGAACTTCGCGCTTGTTTCTTGCGCTTGTCTTTTTGCTCAGGGGCTGGTGCAAAAAGATTCTAGCGGACAACGGCACCACGGTACTTCAGAACATCTTCAGAACGACGCGCAGGGGCATTGACCGCGCGGTGAATATAATAAGTCGCGCCACGGTAGTGACCGACTTCTTGAGTCTCAGTGACTTGAACAGCGGGCTTAGCAGTGTTGTACTTAACGCCACGGTATGAGAGTTGCATGGTAATCGCCTCCAAAGGGATTGAAATGGGTTTAAGAGGCGCGTTCCTTCAGGGCTTTTGTAGCTCAAAGATTAGTTTGAAAACCGGAGCCCTTACTTCCGTCTTTCGCTAGCCAACAGCAATGTAAATGTATCAACACAGCTGGCTTACAAGAAAGATGAACGTTGTTCGTTTCTGTATACGATGATACCGTTTTATTTTTTCAATCGTCAATAGGTTTAAATACCTTTTTGAAAAGATTTTTTTCTATACAGTCAGCAAATTTCATTTACTTTTCTATTGCAGCCTGCAAGGTAGCTACGGGCGCTTCATAAAAGTATCGCCGCCGAAAGTCTTCTTCCTGCACAGCGGCTAAAAACCGGCTCAACGCAAAATTAGAGGAGCCGGCTTGCTCAGTGGCTTGCTCAGTGGCTTGCTCAGCGCTGATGTCGTATCGGCAGCGGATGTCTACAGCGGAAATATCAACGACGAATCCTACTTTTGAAAGGGCAGCAAGGCCTAGTGAAAGGGTGCGATCGCACACACCTAACCGTTCAGCCAATCGCTCCCGCGTCACCGCCATCTCCGTGCGGCACACATACTTAGCGATCCCTAACAGCTGTCGCCACGTATCCAAAGGATCAGCCATCACAGGCAAGCCGTAGGCGAGTGCCAAAGGCTGATGAGTCTGATTCACCTGATACCGCCACAGATCAAACACATCCCACTGAGCGGGGCATTCATCCATCACCAAATTGGTTTCCGCTAGCTCAGATTCTACTGGCCCAGATTCTACTGGTCCAGCGTCCACGGGACTTGTCTCTTGCTTACGTCTATCAAGGAGCCAACCGCCGGACGAAACCGACGCCGACGAAGCCCGATCTAATCCTTCTCTATTCGTCGGTTCCTGATTGGCTACCGCCGGACGAATATCAATCAAGCGAACCTCATACCGGCGGCTTTTAGGATGACTATTAAAGTCCAGCTCCGCAATCACATCCCATCTGCCCGGCGGCAGGTCATCTTTATAGTGACCCCACCACAAGCCAGGGCACCTTGCCACGTCTTCTTCACTGTCATTGCCACTAACATTGGCACCGCTGTCATCACACAGCTGAAAGCTTGCCTTGATATAGCCCACTTTCCCGCCCGTACGATCCTTCAGCTTCTGATGCCACACATTGTCAAACCAGCAGTTCTCTACTAATAGCTTTGGCACCGGGTTTCCCATGCCACAGGGTTCCAATAGCTTCAATTCTTGAAAAAGCCCACGCCCTAGCTCCGCCACTGTCACCGTCAAATCCGCTTTTACCATCGGCGCACTCAGCGAGCCCCCCATCTTCTGCCGATACTGTTGATTAATCGCAGCGCGAAACAGCGGCAAGTTCTCAACAGGCAAGCTCAGCCACGCCGCAAAAGGATGACCGCCAAAGCCCGTCAGCAAGTGTTTTTGAGAATTGACCAAGTCATACAAGTCAATCTGATTAACAGATCGCGCCGATCCCCTGGCCAATAAAGGAGAAGCTTTGCGATTCATCACCCAGTTTTCTGCCGCGCCTTCTACCTGCCCTTTCTCTGTCTGAGCATCTATCTGAGCAGCATCTATCTGAGCAGCGTCTATCTGAGTAGCATCTGACTGAGCATCATGCGTCAGTAAAATCGTAGGCCGACCATACTGCTGCGCTACCTGCCCTGCAACTAATCCGAGCACACCCACTGGCCACTGAGGGTCGCACAGCACAATCACACTCATCGTCGACATATCACGTGTCTCCAGCTGACGCGTTACCTGCTGGAGTACATCGTTTTGCAGTGCCTTACGTCTGGCATTGGCAAGCTCAGCTTTCTCCGCCAGCACCCGGCAGCGGTCAGCATCCTGACTCGTCAACAGCTCTACACAAAAGCTCGCATCGCCATAGATTCGGCTCACCGCATTGATGCGAGGGCCTAAGCCAAAAGAAATATCTGTGGGGCGATCGCCCGCCCGCCGACACAGCCTCAAAAGCTGAGCTACCCCAGGCCGAATCGGCGTCTCAGCATTCAAATGCGTTTGTAGCTGCGCAATTCCTATCTGAGCCAGGTACCGGCAATCCCCTTTTAGCTCTACCAAATCAGCAATCAGTCCAATCGCCACCAAATCCACCAGCTCATGCAAAGGCCGAGTCGGCACATCGGGTAGCCTTTCATAAAGCGCCTCCACCAGCTTGTAGGCAACCGCCACGCCCGATAAAGATGCCATCGCATGGGCAGCGGGCAGCGCTCTAGGGTTCACAATAGCCACAACGTTTGGGCGCTGTGTGGGCAACGTATGGTGGTCGGTCACAATCACGTCTATGCCAAGCGATCGCGCATAAGCCACTTCATCAGAATTCGTACTGCCTGTATCGCAAGTCACAATCAGCCCCACACCGTCAGCAGAAAGCTGCTCGATCCCCGTCATCGAGAGACCGTGAGATTCTCTCAACCGATTAGGAATAAAGTAGCTAAGCTGGCTATCCTGCTCAAAAAATTGACCTAGCCCATCCCAAAGCACGGCGGTAGAAGTAATCCCGTCGGCGTCAAAATCACCCCAAATAGCAACCTTCTCGGCGCGGTCACGTGCCACCGTCAGCCGCGCTACGGCCCGTTCCATCTCCTCACCAAACGCAAACGGGCTCGCAGGCACATACGCCGCCGCTCGCCAAAATCCTTTCAATGTCTCGGCAGAGCGAATGCCTCGCATCCACAGCAACTGCGCCCCCCTCACCGGACAGGGCAGCCCCGTCATCTCAGCCACCGTCTCCACCCAGCTATCTGCCATATTGGGCACGGGCGCTACTTGCCAGGTCGCACTAGGCCAATCAATTGCAGCCATAGTAACCTTCACCACAACGCCAAATGCCCTTAGACTAGCACTTTTGTACTCCACCGTTTTCAATCGCCATCGCTCGGATACAATAGGCCCAATTCCGACCAAATATTGGAAAACCGTACTAATTTTCGTCAGTGAGGCGTGTAATGAAGCTGGGTGATTGGGTCAGCCTACTGTGTTTGATAGCCGCTAGCTACATCGTCTGGCAAATCAAACCGCTACTCCTCTTGTCCTTTGCGGCAGTGGTCGTCGCGCTTGCACTCAACAGCCTCACTCGCAAAATTCAAGCGTTCAACATCCCTCGTCGCTTTGCCATTCCCATCGCGATCCTACTCTCAACCGTTGTGGCAGCGCTCTTCGTACTAGGAATCGTGCCACCGTTCATTGAGCAGTTCACCAAGCTACTCGATCTCCTCGTTAGTTTCTCGCAGCGACTCCCCAGCCTACTCAATGAACTACAGGCAAACCTACCCGAGCGCATTCGTCTCCCCGAACTCTACGAATTTATAGACTGGCTCACCTCTCCCGACTCAGCCGTTCTTGATGTTGCCAGCAACTTCTTCTCCTTCTTCAACTCCTCTCTGCGCATCCTCATCCAGACGCTCTTTGTAGCCATCTTGGCACTGATGATGCTCACGAATCCCGACGCCTACCTCAACGGCATTTTGCTGCTGTTCCCCTCCTTTTATCGGCAGCGCGCCAAGGAGATCTTTGGCAAATGCGAAGTCGCGCTGGGTAACTGGCTCGGCGGAATTATCATCAGCTCTATATTCATTTTTGGCTTTAGCTTTGTCGGCCTGCTCATTTTGGGTATCGATTTAGCCTTTGCCCATGCCTTACTCGCAGGCATTCTCAACTTCATCCCAAACCTCGGGCCCACGCTGAGCATGGTGTTTCCGGTGGTCGTTGCGCTGCTATCAGATGAGCCCTGGAAGGCGATCGCAGTCGTTGGTCTCTATATCGTCCTCCAGCAAATCGAATCCTACGCCGTCACCCCCACCGTAATGGCCCACCAAGTCTCCTTGCTTCCCGCCTTCACCCTCATTGCCCAAATCTTCTTCGCCAGCATCTTCGGCTTCCTCGGCCTACTGCTCGCCCTCCCCCTCACCGTCGTCGCCAAAACCTGGATTCAAGAACTCCTCATCAGAGACGTCCTTGACCACTGGCACCTCTCCCCACAGGGCCATCTCCACCCCGCCACCCTCCCCATCGAAGAACAAGCCGCCCTTCCCGTCCCCCCAGCCGTCACTGATCTTCCTGTCGACAAGCCGTCTCAAACATAATTTTCTCGTTCAAGTCTTAGTCCCTACGCCCCGCCACCCTACCTGCTACGCAGACGCTCCGCGAGCGACTACGCTCAGGGTTCGAGGATCGACTACCCCCGGTGGCTGAGCGTAGCCGAATGCCAGAACCCACCGATCACGGGCACCCTACAAGAGCAGTCCCACCAGCTTGCTCTCACATGTCTTCCACTACTCAAAACCTTCGACATCTGCAAACCCTGCTCATGTCTTTTCATCCCATCATCGTCATCGAAACAGTGGAAGAAGAAAGAGTAGAAGATCTCCTCGGCAAAGCCACCCAAGAGCTTCAGCTTCTAGCATTTGAATGGAGCATCGCCAAAGGAATGGGCCGCCTACAAGGTGAACAAAATCACTGGAACAACGAATACGCGCCACCGGGCAGCAGTCGACAAACCATTGAGAAAACAGAAGATCCCCTGGACGTACTGCGCCATATCGAGAACCTACCCACCAGGGGTATCTATTGGCTAAAAGACTTCAGCACGCATCTAGAAGACGCCACCATCGCCAGACAATTTCGAGAAGTTGCCCATCTCTTTAGCTACAACCAATCGGCACTCATCATCACAGGGGAACAAGTTTCTTTGCCGCAGGCGATCGCACACGAAGCCATTTACTTCGATCTCCCCTTACCCGGCCCCATCGAGCTCAAAAAAGCCATCGACAGCGCCGTCCGCTCCTTCCGAGGACGAGTCCAAGTTAAGCTATCTCCGGCAGAACATCAACAGCTAATCAAAGCCGTTCAAGGCATGACCCTCAAACAAACGAGAAAAGTCATTGCCTACGCCGCGTTAGAAGACAGACAGCTCAACGCCCAAGACATTGGCCGAATTCTCGCTCGCAAAACACAAGTCATCCGTGAAACGGGCCTGCTCGACTACATCCCACCTGAAAAAAATACGGCGCAGCTCGGCGGCTTCGAAAATCTCCATCAGTGGCTCAGCTGCGCCCGCACAGGATTTAGCGCTCAGGCAAAAGCCTTTGGACTCACCCCACCCAAAGGCATCTTGATCGTGGGCATTCAAGGCTGCGGTAAATCATTGGCGGCCAAAACCATCGCCCGCCAGTGGAAAATGCCTCTGCTCAAGCTCGATACCGGCAGACTCTACGACAAATACATCGGCGCTTCAGAGAAAAACTTTCGTCAGGCACTCACCCTCGCCGAAAAGATGGCTCCCGCCGTCTTATGGATCGACGAAATCGAAAAAAGCATGGGTCAAGGCAACAGTGACGCCGATGGCGGGCTCAGCAGTCGGTTATTTGGCTCATTCCTCACCTGGCTTCAGGAAAAATCCGAAGAAGTCTTCGTCGTTGCCACGGCCAATGACCTCTCCAAACTGCCACCCGAACTCCTAAGGAAGGGCCGCTTCGACGAAATCTTTTTTGTCGATCTGCCTGACGACCAGGCACGCCTCACTATTTTTCAAATTCAAATGACGCGCCATCAGCAAGACCCTAGCCGATTTGATTTATCTCGCCTCGTTCTCGCCAGCGATGGCTTCAGCGGCGCAGAAATAGAACAGGTCATCATCACCGCGCTGTACCATGCCATACACGAGAACTGTCCAGTAGATACTGACCTCATTGAGCACACTATCAAATCCACTGTGCCCCTTTCGGTTTCACGCCGAGAAGACCTGCAGCGGCTTAGAGCGATCGCACAGACCCGCTTTGTCAGCGTCAGGTAACCCCACCCAGTCAAACAGATAAGTCAAACAGTCACAAAATCTTCTACAAACCGTAAACTTGGAAAGTCCCTGTCCTGGTAGAGCCTACACAAGCGCCGCCAGCCTATGGGCCACCTATGAATCTTTCTCTCAAACAGCCTTCTCCCGTCGGCTTTTTGCTGATCGCCATTCTGTCCATTCAGTTTGGTTCAGCCCTTGCAAAGTCTCTATTTAGTGAGCTGGGCCCGTGGGGCGTCGTCTCTTTACGCGTCACCTTCTCCGCTCTCATCCTCTTCGCTATCTGGAAACCAAAACTGCACGCTAAGGCTCGGCAACACTACAAGCTAATCTTGGCCTACGGCATCGTCATGGCCATGATGAACTCCACCTTTTACGCCGCGATTGATCGCATTCCCCTCGGCATTGCCATCTCCATAGAGTTCACCGGTCCATTAGGACTCGCCATTCTCAAATCACAAAGATGGCTCGATGGACTTTGGGCAGCACTCGCCTTCTTAGGCCTGCTGCTGCTCACGCCACTCAGTGGCACAACAACACTGGACTCTACCGGAATGCTATTGGCATTACTCGCTGGCATCTGTTGGGCATTTTACATTCTCTTAGCTGCTGAACTAGGCCCAGCACTGCCAGGGGTTGAAGGGCTGACGTGGGGTCTCTTTGTAAGTACCGTTATCCTGCTACCCGTTGGCATCTTTCAAGCAGGCAGCGCTCTACTCAATCCCAAGCTACTTGTGTTGAGTGCAGGCGTCGCTGTTCTCTCCACAGCGCTACCCTACGCCTGCGAGATCATCGCCTTGCGCTCGATTCCAGTCAAAGTTTTCGGCGTTATGCTTAGCGTCGAACCGATGATGGGCGTTTTAGCAGGCTTTTTGATTCTGGGCGAGACCTTGTCAGCGCGATCGCTCATCGCTTGTCTTCTCGTCTCCATCGCTGCTGCCGGAGCCGCCCGCTATAAAACGCCCGAACCACCCCTCTAGAAAACCTCTTCCCTAGGCTAGCGAGCTACACGCATCAGTACCATACGTATCAACTTATCTCACCACACTGGGTATCCTACGAAAGCCATACTGATTTAGTGCTATGCCATCGCCAGCCCTGTCACAGCCTTTAAAACCCGAAGCTTTTGGTGAACTGTTCCCTCTCTTCAAATCCGCGAGTCCAGAGACGCTAAAAGCCGTCCACGAAGCCACTATTATTAGCGACTGCCCAGCTGGCCGCACCGTCCTCATGGAGGACTCCTGGGGCAACGCCGTCTATCTCATTATCTCGGGTTGGGCCAAGGTTCGCTGTCAGTCCGGCAATGGCTACGTCACCTTGGCCATCTTGGGCAAAGGCGAATTCTTCGGCGAAATGGCCGTCCTCAACGAATCGCCCCGTTCTACAGACGTAGCCGCGCTCTCCGGCGTTGAGCTCGTCAGCATTCCAGCCCAACTATTTTTAAAGGCGCTTTTTAATGACCCGCAGCTGCACCACCGATTGCTACAGCTAATGGTGCAGCGTCTCAAGCACACCCAAACCCGGTTTCAGCTACGCAACAAGGCCCCTGGTATCAAGTTGGTCTATACCCTCGTTGGGCTAGCTGATGCCTACGGCGATGTGAAAGGTGACGCAATTGAGATTTTTAATATTCCAGAAACGGATTTAGCTGCGATCGCAGACATCCCCCTTCCCGACGTCCCCAAAATCATAGACAAACTCACCAAACGCAACTGGCTCACCATCGACACCCACCAAAACGTCATCCGCCTCCTAGACATGAAAAGCCTCCGCCACCTCTCCAAACTCGGCTAGCCTCACGCGCCTTCAGCTTCATATCTCACCGACCCGGTGGCTGAGCGTAGCCGAACGCCACATCTTTAATTTTTGTAGGGCAGTTTCATCATTGCTCACCTCTTTTCATACAGTGAAAGAAAGTAGTGAGAGAAAGCCAATAGCGATTCCAAAAACTCGCTGAGCAGCAGACTCGCTAAACATACGACTCTACCGAGGTGAGAAATTGACAATGAACATCCAACCACCACCCATTTCGCCTCGACAAATGAATTTGCTGCGGGTTGTTCTCTCCATGGCTTGGGCCGACGACACCCTAGAGCAAAAAGAAGTAGACGTCATGCTCAACCGCTTTAGTCAGCTATTCGCCACCGCCACCGACCAGCAAGCCTACCTACAAAGCCAGCTCAAAGAATTCTTCGTTCAAGAAGTCCCTCTAGAAGAAGCGGCTAGCAAAATCAAAAGTGAACCCGAAAAAGAACTCGCACTGCGACTCTCCTACGAAGTCATCAGTGCCAGCGCCCGCACCCCCGAAGAGGCCAAAGTCAACCAGGCCGAAAGCGACGCCTACAGCCGC
>JBHJIY010000030.1:0-10170 GCA_050042985.1 Phormidesmis sp.
CGTCCATATCTTGTGAAAGTGCTAGGGCCGTATTGCGAATGCCACTCAGGGCTACAATGACAGATGCGATCGCCATTGTAATTTCCTCCCCATCATCTGTCCGAATGCTGTGTGTAGACAAATACTGAAAATTCTGTTCACCCAGGTCATCACGAATGCGACGGTGAATCAGGTTCTGAGGGTGATAGTCGGTCAGCGCGCCGACGATGGCACCACAGGCTGCGCGGGGTTCACGCCAAGGAGATTCGCGAGTTTTTCCGTAGATCACGTGTTTGTTGCCTTCGCGCAGACGGCCTACGTGAGTTTTGAGATCGATAGCAACCAAAGAGATTGATTGGGAGTTGCCTTTGTATAGCTTATGCTTTAGCTGTTCATCTAGCTCATGAGCCACCGTGACGTGGGCCAGGGTCGCGCCATTGTCTGTGCCGCCGCCAGCTGGGAAGAAGGCTTCTAGCTTGAGTTCACCGATTTCTGAGAGGGTGGCGAAACGGGAGGCGACGACGTCGCGGTAGCGCTTGGTGGCCTCGCCTTGGTGGATGCGATCGCCGCAGTTGGTATAGGCCAGCGTCGTGACAACGCTCGGTAGGCTAAGGTCTGCGCCACAGGTGTTCATTGCGGTGGGGCTGTGGGCTGCGAACTGTAGCTCGTCACGTAGGATTTGCAGGCCTTTGACTAGGGTGTAGCGATCGCTCACTAGCTCATTGAGATAGTTGTGATAGGCGTTACGCTCTGTGCCAAAGCTAGCAGGACGCTGCCAAAAGGTATCTACACGTGATTGAGTCGCGGTGGCATCAAAGGGCAAGGTCATAGTAGCGCTCTTCTTATTCTTTTACAGGCACTTTTGCTTGACTGGACAGTGCGAAGTTTTTCTTGCAGTGCAACCTTCCTGCGGAAGCGCTACGCGATCGTTTCCATCGGGCATAGCCATCGCCATCGCCAAAGGCAGTCGTTGCCATCGCTGAGAGTAACGAACATTCCAAAAGCCAAAAGGCCTGGAATGTTCGAAACTGGTTGAATCATCACAAACAACCAGTCTAATTATGAAACTCTACACTCGCATCGAGCAAGTCCTCTTAAAACTGCGTCCAGCGTTTAGTCGAGAAGTGCCGTTTGACTGGTTTGTTCTGCTGCTGTGGGGCGTGCTTTTGAGCCACCAACCCGCCGCTGTGACCAGCTACTTAAATGGATTGGGCTTGGGTGAAGCCTATTACGGGCAAGCGTTACATTGGTTTCATTCGCGGGCTTTTAGGATCGATGAGGTCTGTTATCGCTGGGGCCGTTGGCTCTCAGAACACGCCGAAGTGAAGACCCTAAAAGGTCAGCGAGTCTATGCCGGAGACGGCATCAAAGTGAGCAAAGAAGGGCGAAAAATACCGGGTGTCAAAGGCTTGCATCAAGAGTCAGAAGATGTGAGTAAACCAAAATGGATTCGAGGTCACTACTTCAGCGCCTTAAGTCTGTTATTGGGCACTGGTAAGGCTCTCTTTGCCGCCCCCATCATCCTAAAACTGCATGATGGAATTGAGGCCGTTGGGGTCGATAGTGACCTGACGCTCGTCGATAAAATGGCCGTAATCTGTGTCAACGCTATGGTCACCGGTAGCTACGCCCTCTTAGATGCGTACTATGCCTCAGCCAAGATCTTAAAACCGTTCCGAGCACACGGGCTGCACCTGATTAGCCGAGCGGCGATTTCGACGGTTGCCCGTGCCCCTTTTTCAGCCAATCCTAGCGTCCGTGGGCCAGGTCGTCCGAGGAAGTGGGGCGCGCCCATCAAGTTACGAGAATTGTTCGCCCCAGTGTCCGAATGCAACTGCGCTAAGGTTTGGCTCTATGGAGAGCACCAACTCGTTTACTATCAGCAGTTTAAGTTCTATTGGGATGCCCCCAAGACATTGGTGTTGTTCATGCTGGTTCAATTGCCCAATGGCAAACAAATTATTTTGCTCTCTAGCGACACCACCCTCACCGGAGCTCAAGTGATTGAAGCCTATAGTTGGCGGTTCAAAATTGAGGTCAGCTTCCGCACATTAGTCCATTTATTGGGCGGGTTTGACTATCGCTTCTGGCTCAAGTCGATGACCAAAATATCGCGCTGGCCCCAGAATCTTGTTTTAGCTGATTTTGATAACGACTTTCAGGCTCAAGTGGCGACCAAGGTCGAAGCCCTAGAACGCTTTGTTAATCTCAATGCCATCGCCTTAGGCCTGCTACAAGTCCTCGCTTTGGAGCTGCCGAACACCGTTTGGACTCACTTTCCCCGGTGGTTTCGCACACTGCCTAAACACGGTTTGCCCAGTGAACAAATTGTACGGATGGCCCTTCAACATCTACAACCAACCATTTTATCGAAACCTAGGCCCGCTCTACTTCTCGCTAAATTACTCGCCGCTAAAATTAAGATTCCTGAGACCCTAGAAGAATCACCTTTTGCTGCTTAGAATAAAGATCGGATTTCAACAGAAACTTCGCACTGCCCAGTTGCTTGACAGAATGTTCTTATATAACCACACACTTTAAAGCAACGCATCCCAGTTGTGCCGTCGGACAAATAGCGCTACCCTCCCAAAAGAAAACCAGAGAAAACCGCGCTTGTCAGTAGCCGTGTTGAAAAGCCCCACTTAAAGAACGAGCCGAGCTGGAAGATGACAACCGATGTACCGGAGCCCTGGGTTACAGTTCACAGGCAATAGCTATTCGGGCATAAGGTACTGAATTCAACTTTCAGCCTTCTACACCTGAAGCAGAGGGCGACTCATCTGCCAAATATTTTGCCAAATTCTCCGCCAAACTCTTCAGCAGTACGCGCTCTTGATAAGGCTTCGAAAAATACGCTGTCGCACCTAGGTTCATTGCTAGCTGTCGGTGCTTATCGCCACTGCGCGAGGTCAGCATCGTCACCGGAATATCTGTGTACTGTTCTATTGCCCGCAGCTTAGAGAGAAAGCTATACACGTCCATTCGTGGCATTTCTACATCGCAGACAACGCTGTCAATTTCTACCCCGGTCTCTAGCTTGTCGAGTGCATCGCGTCCGTCCCGCGCCTGAATCACTTCATAGCCCACTTTCTCTAGGGTGAGTGCCAGTAGCCGTCGCACATTGACAGAATCATCGATTACCAGGAAGCGCGATCGCCTACTTACTACCTTATCCGGCACCGTCTGCAAGCTCGCCGCATCCATTGACCCATTCACCACCGGGTTAGAATACAGCGCCGCCGCCGAATTAATCTCCGATCCTTCACAGTTCAGCACCCACCGCGCCAAGTCTGGCAGGCTCACAAGCGGCACCACTCGTCCATCTCCCAAAATCGTGCAGTTACTAAAGCCCGCTGGTAGTGCAATTGGCCCTTCTACTCGCCGTACTGCCACCTCTTGCTCACCCCAAGAACGGTCGATTTGTAGGCCAATGCGCTGCTCATTCAGGCGGAAGATCAGCACGCTGGGCTTATCCATATTCGGTGCTTCTTCGAGGCTGTCAATCTGCCTTGGGCAGTTGAACGCTAGCCAGTTCGAGAGCTTAATTAGCCGTACCGCATCACCTTTGAAGTGGAACATCGGCTTACCCTCAGTCTCATACATATCGTTGGGGTCAACGATAGTCACCTCTTCAATCATGTCTGTAGGCAGCGCCACTGGCATTCTGTTCCCTTCAGCTAGCATGATGCGAGTAACTGAGAGCGTGTAGGGCACCGAGATCGTGAAAGTTGTGCCTTTACCGGCTTCGGTGTCGACGCTAATATCACCACGAATTTGGGTGAGGTTGTTGCGCACCACGTCCATACCCACACCGCGACCAGAAAGAGCAGTTACTTTGTCGGACGTGGTGAAGCCAGGTTCAAAGATAAGAGAAAGTAGTTCGGCTTCGGTAGCGACGCTGAGTAAGTCGGCGTCTAAGCCCATAGATTGAGCGCGATCGCGTATCTTCTCCAACGCAATCCCATTCCCATCATCCTTCACTGTAATCACCGTGCGATTACTGCGGTTAAAGGCCTTAATTTCGATAGTGCCCTGACCGCTTTTTCCCTGCGCTTCTCTTTTTGCCGGGGCCTCAATGCCATGGTCAAAAGCATTGCGCACAATGTGCATCAGCGGATCGTTCAGCGATTCTAAAATGTTGCGGTCAATCAGCGTATTCTCTCCTTCTAGCTGAAGCGCTACCGACTTACCATGCTCTATTTCTAGCTCACGCAGCGCTCTTGGGAAGCGATTGGTGATATCCGAAAGCGGGCGCATTCTCAGCTGATTAAGATTTCGCTGAATGTGGCGCGCCGTGCGATGAATCACGCGGGTCGTTTGCTCTGTTTTATCCACACTTAGCTCAATGTCGTCTGCCACTTCTTGCAGCTTTACAACAGATTCTACGATTTGTCGGAAGGGCAAATGTGCGTCGTTGTAGCGGTCGAATTCTAGGCTATCAAAGTCTTTCCTAAACTCGGAAGACGAGTTGTTGCCCTGGGTATCGCCATTCTCAGCAGCGCCATTCTCTGCTGCGGTCTCGGTTGCGGTCGCGTTCATCGTACCGAATTCAATACTGCCACCATGTACACTGCTGGGTAGCGCGTTGCTCGGCGCACGGCCTGTGAGTAAAAATGAGCTGCTTGGCTGTTCGTAAATGTCTTTGACGTCGTCGTTGATTTCGTCGAGCGATCGCAGCTTCTGTCCAAGATTTTTCACCAGCCCACGCATCCGCTTCACTTCTGCCTCTAGCCGATTGCGCTCAATAGTCAGCTCACCAAAATAGTCGTTTAGCTCATTCAGCTTGCGTACCGACACACGCACAGTGTTATCTGCAAGATCTGGCGCGTCGTTTTGCACCTTAGGCGCTTCAGAAAATCGAAACTCAGCCCCCGAACGACTACTGCTCTTCTGCGTCTTTTTTACGGACTCATCTTCTTCAAAAACACCCGCAAAGGCGTCTTCTTGCACGTTGGGGCCATCGATAACTTTCCCGACGAGGGTATCGCCCTGTGCGGCAATATCTGGCTCTGCCAAATCGAGCAAGCTTAAGTCGGGCTCCGCCGAATCGACAAAGTCTGCATTAGTACTGTCAAAGTTTTCTTGTCCGACTACTTGATTAGCGGCTTCCTCGGCTTTTGGAGATATCTCTTGGTCGGTGCTATTTAATTCTGTTGTTTCTGGTGTATTTGTTTCTGCATCTGTTGTATCTGCATTAGAAAATACACTATCTACCAGCGCGTCGTCTTCCTCACCAAAGGTAAATACACTGTCTACCAGCGCATCGTCTTCCTCACCAAAGGCAAACACATCATCGGTAGAAGCTGGTAGAGACCCATTCGTAGAGTCACGCTCAACTTCAAAGTCAATCAAACCAAAGCTGACACCGCTCAGGTCGGTCGGCATGGAGTCAGCATTGCCAGTAATGACCAGGGCCTGCGATCGCCGCCACATTTGCAGCGCTTTCTGCCCCACTTCTTGCAGCTGCTCGCGGTTGGCTGCGCCAGCGGCGTAAGTCTCTACCGACTGACACAGCTGAATAAAAGGAGGCAAGTCAAGCATTTCACCCAGCGCGCTCAGCTCCTGCGCCATAATCACCACATCTTCTTGCAGGGTGACAGGCCGCTCTTCTAGCAAGGCCTCTAGTTGTTCTAGCGTGCCTTCTACCTCCGTTTGAAAAATCAGAGGCATGACGTCTTGCCCCTCATCCGCATCCATCATAGAAGCAGCATCTTCAGCAGAAGGCTCGCCCAAAGTATCGTATAGTCCGTCAAAAATGGGGGTAACAAAGCTGTCTACCCAGCCATCGTCTATGGGTTGCTGAGTGCGATCGCGTTCTACAATTTGGCGAATCGCATCAATCCCGCTCAGCAGCTGCCCTTCTACATTGCTAGTGACTCCTTCACCGCGATTGATCTTCACGACTTTGAGAGAGTCCTCCAAACGGTGGGCTAGGTCACTGGTGAGCCCATACCCCATCAGCGCCGCGCCTCCTTTGATCGAGTGAGCCGCCCGCAGCGCCGAGTTCATCTCATGATTGTCTACCCCACGCTGCGCAACACCCAGCAGAGCACCTTCCAAAGTATCCAAATACTCGCTGGCCTCATCGAGAAACTGGAGGCGAATCTCTCGCTCTTTATCTTCCATTAGTTTCTCCTGCTTCCTCCGGCTGGCTCTCCGGCTGATCCTTCTCCACCACAAACGTAGACACCTGAGACTGCAAGTCTCTCGCCACACCCATGGTTTGGTCCAGCGCTGCCGACACCTGTTGGGAAGATGCCGACGTGCGTTCTGCCAGCTGGGCAATCTCTTCCATCAAGGTCGATACATTTGCCGAAGTCGCCACCTGCGAACTGGTCGCCGTCGAAATTTGGCGGGCTAACTCATCCATTTTTTGTGACCCAGATAGAATTTGGGTCAGGCTCGCCTTAGCATCTTCCACCCTGCGTGTCCCTTCCACCACCTGCGCCGTGCTCTGCTCAATGGCTTCTACCACATCACCCGTTTCTCGCTGAATGGCGTTCACAATCCGCTCAATTTCTTCGGTTGCGGTCGCCGATCGGCTCGCTAGCTCACTCACTTCTTCCGCCACTGCCGCAAAGCCCTGTCCATCTTCTCCAGCTCTCGCCGCCTCAATCCCGGCGTTAATCGCCAGTAGGTTCGTCTGCTGCGAAATCTGGTTAATTAGCGATACCGCTTTCGTAATCTGCTGAGAAGACTCACCCAGGCGCTTTACCTTCTTTGCCGTTTTGCCCACGATTTGTCGCAGGCTCATGATGTTATTCACCGTGAGGTCCATCGCCTCACCGCCCAGCGTTGCCGTCTGTGATGCTGACTTGGCCACTGCTGCGGCTTCTTCAGCCTGCTGTGCCACCTGCTCAATAGACAACATCATCATCCCAACCGATTCCATGGTTCGGAGCGTTTGCTGCTTTTGCTGCTCAGATTCTTCTGCCAATACCCGAATCGCTCCTTCGTTTTGGCCGAGGGAATCGTTCACTTGTAGGGCCGAAAGCTTCACCTGGGTGACAATTTCCTGCAAATTCCCCACAATCGCGTTAAAGAAGTCGGCGACGGTCCCGATTTCACTAGCCGTGACATCCGCGCGCACCGTGAGGTCGCCATCGGCAGCTGCTTCAACGTCACTGAGCAAATTCACCAGCTGAGTTTGTAGCCTTTCCTGACGCTGCATTCGCTCTAGCGCCATTTCCTGCGTTTCGGTCATAGCCGATTCTTTTAGGCGGTTGGCTTCGGCTTGCTCTAGCGCAAAGCCTAACTGCGTGGCTGCTCGCTGAATAAAATTAATGCTGATATCGGTCCAGCTGCGAGGGCCTGTGCATTCGTGCGCAATCAGTAGCCCCAGTAGCTTTTCTTCCACCACAATCGGAGCGACTAGGTTTGCTTTTACTTCAAAGGGTGCTAGCTGCCCTAGATGACAGTCGGTCAGCCCAGCATTGTAAATATCCGTTGTGGCCTTCACCTTACCTGTGCGGTATTGCTCTACGTAGCGATCGGCAAAGCAAGGGTCGGCAATTTCTTCTCCTAGAGCCGGTGTCCACTGCGAATCGACCGATTCGGCAACGACAATGCCTTTCCAATCTTTGTCGAATAGATAGATGATCACTCGGCTGGTGTCGAGAGCTAGCTTTACTTGGCGGGTGACCGTACGGAAGATTTTTTCGCGGTTGTCTGTCTCGCGAATGCTTGATACTAGGCCAGATAACTGCTGCTCTTGCTTCACTGCCTGCTTCTGTGCATCCAGCAGCTTCGCCTGCGACAGAGCATAGCCAATCTGCGTGGCAATCTGCTGAATCATGTTGATTTCTTCTGGCTGCCACTGACGCGGCCCGCTGCACTGATGCGCGCACAGTAACGCCACTAGCTCATCACCCACCACCACTGGGGCGACCATGTTCGCCTTTACCTCCAGCTCCCGCAGCAGGCGGCAGTGGCATTCGGTCAAATCTTCGGTCTCAATATTCTCAACGGTCGATACCTGTCCGCCCATAAACCGATCGACCGAGTCTGGCAGCATGGGGTCTTCTAGGGTTTGCCCTTTGGCTCGGCTCCAGCCTTTGCCAATTGACTCTGCGGTGGCAACCCCACCGGTAAAAGTGCTGTTAAATCGATAAATTAGTACCCGATCTACATCAAGGACTTCGCGCGCCCGCTCTACGCTTGTATTGAAAATCGCCTCTTCTTCTAGCGTTTTACGAATGTCGCTGGTGAGCGCAGACAGCGTACGCGCCCGCCGAGCCGATTCGGACTGAGTTTCACTCTGAAAGCGCAGAGAAGATTCGGAGGTAGAGACGGCAGCGGCGAGTTCGTTGAAGGCACTGGCGACTCGGCCCACTTCATCGCGGGAGAAGACATCGGCACGAGCAGTGCGATCTCCCGAGGCAAATTTTTCCGTGGCTTCTTGCAAGTTTCTCAAAGGCCGGGCAATAGAGCGCCCCAGCAACTTCGCAATAATCACATCGGCAAGTAAAGCCAGCAGCGCGGTACCTAGTAGTACAGCCATCGCGTGAGCCCGCCACCGCCTTAGTTCAGCCTCCGACAGGCCACGCTGAATGACCCCAATCGCCTTGCCATTGCTGTCTGCAATTGCCGTCGCGGCTACAGTGTAGCGATCTCTATTGTCTCGTTGCCCAGAATTTGAGAGTGGCTTAAAGCGTTCGCCAACAATGACATCGGTTTGTCCAGCGTTGGCTCTGCGAATAGTCTGCTCCAAGAAGTCAAAATTAACCCCGACCCCAGGACTTGTCGTGATCTCTCCAGCCTGCGATCGAGCGACCAAGTCAAAAGAACCGCTAGGCTCCTGGATATAGATTTCGCTATAGCCATCAGAAAATCCGGTGAGTGCATTCGTAATAGCTACCGACTCCCCATCCAAGATGTCGCCCGTTACAAGCGCACCAATCTCTGGATTGCGCACCCCCGATTTATCGGTCGGTGTCCCCCCTGCAAAAATGGGCGTCACTGTGTACTGTATGAGCGCTGCTTCGTTGGCTTCGCTGGGCACCGCAATTCCAAGCTGCTGAAGCTCTGCAATGGTTTGCAGACTAACGGCTGCCTTCGGCTGACGTTGTCTAAGCGCGCTCGATACCAAATTATTAGGATTCAACAGCTCGCCACTGCGATCTGAAGTATTGTGGGCAATCACTCGAAACTCTGGCCCTACAAGCGCAACATATTCCAGCTGGTTGAGTTCTACGCGGGTTTGCAGGGCAATGCGCACATCTTGCTGAAGTGCTTCACCTAAGTCGCCAAACTCAGCGATTTCCTCAGCGGCCTCTAGCAGTACCCCGTCGCTAGCGCTCCCTTCTGTGGACCCTGCGTCAAACGCCGTTGCCGTTGCTGAAAGCTCAGACACAGCTCGATCAAGCAGCTGACGACGACCCGCAATCGTCAGCAAGATGAGGCTCACCCCAATCACGCCTAGTACGGACAGCATTTTGGAGGCGGGCAGGCCTGGCAGCTGTTTGTTTGCGACTCGTCGGTCAGAGAACCATTGAATTAGCCCAATATCGTTCTCTTTGGTGACTCGAATTTTTTCGGGTGCATAGCGCTCGCCGCCTGCTTGATAGCGCACGCCTCGATATACCCGCTCTACTGGTTCCAACTCGTCTGATGGGTTGGTAGCTCGCTCTTGCACGATGGCTGCGGCTATCTCGCGGTCACGTCCCATAGGGTACGCGGCCCCCCGGTAGCGCCCCTGTTCGCTGTCCTGTGTTCTGGCAGCCTGTTCATTAATGATCTGTTCAGTGGCTTGCTCAGTGAGGTCGGCACCGTTTTGCAGGTCATTCTGGCTGGCACTATAAGCGACAGTTTGGGCTCCGTTCTGGCCGTTGCTTTGGTTGTTGCTTTGGCTCCCATTCTGCACATTTCCGTTTTCTCGTCCTGTAGGTTCCATACTCGCAGCGCTCTCAGGCAAACGTCCTTTTTTTGGGGGGGTGTTATCGCTATGGATATTTTCGCTATGAATATTTTTGCTCATAAATCAGCTGCTCTAGCTCAGGTGCCTTGAAACACAGAAGATTGCAAAACGGCTTCAGCATCTAATACGAGCAAAATTTGGTCGTCTTGAACGGCGCAGCCCTTAAGATACGGCACCAAAATAGGATTAACCTGAGCTGGCGGTGCCTGGAGCGACTCAGCCGGCAGATGGATGATGCCATCAATTTCATCAACAATTAGCCCCAGAGAAGAGCC